>JBEIQI010000313.1:0-3018 GCA_040376605.1 Flavobacteriales bacterium
GCACTGGCAGATCCCAGCTGGAGCTGGGAATCATTTGTTAGGATATTTTAGAGCTTCGATCAACTGGTTGATCGAAGCTCTAAAATTAAAGTTTGACTGATTCCCAGCTTCGGCTGGGATCCGTTGGTGCGAAGAAAGGGCCTGGATCCCTCAGTGCGAAGCTCCAGCAACAATACCTCCGTTCGAAGCCTCAGCCGCGATCCCTCATTACATCGCAATGCTCCCTTTTTCATATCTTTACACCCTAATTCATCACCATGCAACCAGAATTAAATTCGGAGCTAGAAAAAATTCATGTCCAAATAGCTAAAATGCTTGGCTTAAGCAGAGAATTGCTCACCTTTCATTATTCTAATGAAGATGGTAAAACTACTTTGCAACTAGCCACCATGAATCCACGACATCAACAAACATTTTTATTTCATACCACCCAAGGTTTTGGAGAAATGGATGCATTAAATAAAATGCAGGAATACGTTCAGGAAAATAAAAATACCCGAAGCACTTATACTATTCAATGGGCCATGGAAGGGATCAACGATTTACATACCTCCTATTTTACGGGTAAAAATATTTACGAAGTATTAGATAAGTTTTATTATGGTAAAGCCATTACTAGCACCATCATTTTTAATATCTCTTTAAATCCATTGTCATAAATAATTCACCTCTTCATCTTCCATGAAACATAAAGCCTCCATCCAAATTCGATTTGCTGATACAGATATGTTGGGACATGTAAACAATGCCAATTATCTCACCTATATGGAACTTGCCCGAATGAGTTATTTTAATGAGGTAGTGAACGATGCCGTAGATTGGAGTAAAGAAGGCGTTATTTTGGCCAAAGCAGTAGTAGATTATCGTCGACCCATTTTAATTGAAGATAGCTTATTCGTTTATCTGGCAGTGGATCATATCAGCAGCAAGAGTTTTAATTTTTCCTATCGATTTGTGGTAGTTAAAGATGGAGAAGAAATTACCTATGCCGAAGGTTCCACCATCATGGTTTGCTTCGATTATCAACTTCAAAAAAGCATCGTGATGCCCGAAAAATGGAAAAGCAGAATTATGCAATACGAGGGTCTCTAAAAAAATTCTGTCAGTTCGAGTAGTCAAGGGCATTTGCCCGCGACGTATCGAGAACTAAGAATTTTTTGATCCTTTTTTCGAAAAGTCCTTTTTAGCTAAGGCAGGTAGAAGTTCCAGCTCTCCGTTTATTAATGCTTCTTTCTTTTTCTTACTACACTTCTTTAATTGTTTTTCGGCAAGAATAGCTGTATAGGGTCCTTTAAACTTTTCAAAATAAACCAGTTTGACTGGAAGTCTTCTGGCTGTGTATCAATTTGGATTTAGTGCTTCTTCATGCTCCTTGAGTCTTTTAGGAACATCATTTGTAACACCGTTATAATAAGTACCATCAGCGCATAACAGGATATATACAAAAAGGGATCGCATAAAATAAAAATAGGAAATATTTCGCTCCTTTGGTTCTCGATACGAATTAATTAACTCCCTCTCAGTCGTTATTTAATTCTACTCGAACTGACAGGAGCTGATTTACGAATTAATCTTCCTACTAATTCTTCATACTCACCACGGTAGAATTTCCGCTGGTAATGGTAAAGTTTCTTTCTTTGGTCTGCAAGGTTTGGGTATGGGCCTTGTATCTGAATACTGCTTTATACGTTCCCGGTTGCATTACCAGAGCAATTTGAGCAGCATTTTCATTAATGGAACAAACATATTCCATATCCTTCCCGGTTAATTTATAAATGGCTCCATAACCTACCGCACCTAATTGAAGGTTCAATAAACCCGGTTCTTCAATTTCCACCGTAGTGGTACTACTTTGACCAATTTTTACTTTATTCAAATAAATTCTTGGGGTACTCAATACTTCTAAATCATATTCTCCTATGATAAATTCTTCGGTATATCCAAAATCCATTACATGCAGGGTTTGGGTTTTACCCACTTCCCTTACAATACATTTTAAACTTCCATACTGATTGGTTCCTGCCACTTTTAAACTAAGCATACCTTGTGGAGCATTTACTGCAATAATATTATGTTTACCGCTGGAGATGGTAATATTCGATTTTTCAACGGCAGGTATGGTATGCACTTTTAATCGATAGGTAATGTTATGATCTAAATAAATGGTATCAGGATTTCCGGCATCATTAAAGGTGTGCACATAATTATACACCATGTTACCAGTTTGCATATCATACAAAGTAAAAGGTACATTGGTTTCTTTGGCCTTATTGTAGGTATCCAATAAATTTACTTGTGCCGTGGTAGGATTTAAAATTTGGGTAATCACCACTTTTAAAATATCTCTAAAAGATTCTTCGGTACTTGCATCATAAAATTTACCAACGCAGTTGAGGGTGGTAATAATATCGGTATTAAGTCCTACCCCTATAATAAATGGTTTTAAGGTAATGCCTTTAGATTGTAGGGCGGCCGAAATGGCGCAGGGATCTCCTTTACATTCTTCTAATCCATCAGTAATCAATACAATTATATTTCGGGCATTGGTGCCTTTGGGGAAATCTCCGCCTGCTTGTTCAAGTGAATAGGCAATGGGAGTGGTTCCCTTGGGGGTAAGGTCATATAAAAAGTCTTTTATTTTTTGGTGATTCCCAACCGAAAATGGAACCTCCAGTTTGGTGTCCGAACAATCCTGAGGGGGCACCTGACTTTGATGGCCATATACCCTCAAAGCCAATTCCACATGTTTTAAAGGTTTTAATGAATCAACAATTTCGGTTAATAGACGAGTGGATACATCAATTTTTCTATTCTGGTTCCACTTACCTAACATACTTTGTGAGGCATCGAAAACAAAAAGAATCCGAACGGTTTGTTTTTGCGTTTGTGCTATTGATTTGGTAGAAAAACCAAATAATAAACCCAATAAAACGAAAACACTAATATATTTTCGCAGACTAGTAGTCGCCAGGCGATCCTTAGTTTTAATAGTCGCCGATAGTTTCTGGTAGTTGATCA
>JBEIQI010000239.1:0-4817 GCA_040376605.1 Flavobacteriales bacterium
AACAAAACCAAAGATTCATTGATTTTAGACATTGAAACCGGCAGGGTCTTCATGCCTTCAGATCCTTCCTATCAGCCGCTAGTTGTAACCCGTGGCAAAACAATTATTTTGGGACCTAAAGAAAGCAGAGAAGTATATGTAAATGCCATCTGCGGTAACTCAGGTAAGCGTTCATCCTCCAATGGTTCTACCGAATTCAATAAATCAGAAATGGCCAAGGCCGGCTTGGTAAATGTGTTGGAGTATTTAGTAGAAAAACGACTGGATGTGAGTACCGATGTGCAACATATTATCTGGTCGTTTACCAATGATATTCAAATTGCTAGTATCCAACAAAGTAGGTTATCCGAAAGTGAATTTGATGAAGTAATGCAAAAGGTATCATTGGAAAAAGGAGTTACCATCCCATGGTATACCATTTCTTATGAAGCCCCCCCTGATGGAAGTAGTTCAGTATTTACTGGAAAACCGGAGAAGGTAGAAGGTAAACTGGCCTATACCCTCACCACCCAACAGGATATTCAATTTATTCTGAGAGATGAAAATGGTAAACAACTACGATATATTAAATATATCAACCAGCAAAACCCCGGCGAATACATTATGCCGGTGGCCATCGATGCCAAAGGACTGCCTAATGGTAAATTCCAAGTATCCATTGAAACCGCCGCGAATGAGCAGATCAAAGTATTTCAAGTGAGCCTATAAACATCACCTACATATAACCATAAAAATACCTTGTTCAACGAGCAGGGTATTTTTATTATGCCACAAATAAAATGAAGATTTGCTCAGGTTCCACAGAGACAATGATATAACCGATGCCAAATCCCGCTGCGAGTAACAAAGCGCCATACAACCATAGCTTCCTTCTATAGTTTTCTTTAAGTAGATCGTATTGTAGATTTGTAGCACTGTGAAATTTTTCAGGATCTAGGGCTCAGAGATGAATAATAAGTTTTCGGAATCAGTCATACATTTAATCTAATACCTAAAGATATGTGATTATACATAATTATAATCAACCTCTAAGTAACCTATCTGCGCTATGTAATTTAATCTTTTCTATATAATATCTGGGTAATCTATTTCGTTTGCTATCTAACTCTTAATCCTGCGCCATGAGAAAAATAATCCTATTATTCTTATTTACCTGTTTAGCTAAAGCAAATGCTCAAGCCAATGAAGCTGAAGCTTTCACACATGCCTATTATTATATATATAGCTACTTTGACGAAACCAATAAATTGGTTTCAGCCGATCTTGGGGAAACCTGGTTTGATGTATATATTGGCGCTGATAGGATTGTTCTCTCTGTGGAACCCGAGCAAGTCTTCACTATTGTAGACGTAATAAGTTCAGATGCTCATCTGGATGGTACCTTAGTCATCTTGCAAACCTACGACCAAAATAACGTGGGATGCAAGGTGAGTTTATATGTGACACCCGATAAAAAGGAAATACATTTTACTTATTTAAATGTAATTCATTGTTACCTTTTAAGAGACGAATGACATTTATGTTGAATTGAAATTTGGTTTTAATGTTATAAACAACATTGAATATCCTAAAGAAATGAAAGAATTACGTATCACCAATCCTGAAGGTAAATACATTGAATTTTGCACGCATTACGCAAGACCTAAGTAACCTATATGCGTTATGTAATTTAACATATAGCATGTATTTATAAGTGATCTATATACGTTATGTATATAACCGTTAACACAGCAGCTATGAAAAATCTATTCCTTGGCACATTCGTGTTTTTAAGTTATCAATATATATTCACTCAGCATTACTTTCAACCTATTGTAAAGGTGGAAGGAAATTGCATAAATGGTTATGCTCGTATTGAGTATAAAAATGGTGAAGTATATTTAGGCCAGTGCAAAGATAGTCTGCCTGATGGGCAAGGCAACCAATACATCATGCACAGTTGGCTCGACAAAGTAACGATGACTTATATCGGTACCTTTAAAAAGGGTCAGCGACATGGCAAGGGAACTATTACGTATGATGATGGTGACTCTTACACCGGTGGATGGAAAAATGGATTATGGCATGGAAAAGGCATGTACTTACGTAGCGACTCTTCCTACTTCAAAGGCACATATAAAGAAGATTTTGCTACGGGTTATGGAATTAATAAGTTATCTAGTGGTGATCTTTATAAAGGAATGTTCAAGTGGGGTAAAAGAAATGGGTTTGGGGTTTATACAGGCGTAAAAGGCGAAAGATATGTGGGCTACTTTAAGGACAATAAATTTAATGGTATGGGCAAATTCACCATCCCTGATGGAAGCTCCTATAAAGGTCATTATAAAAACAACAGATTTCATGGATTAGGCACCTTAACTAAACCTGATAGCTTACCGCAAAAAGGTGTTTGGAAGAATTCTAAATTCTTAGGCACTAGTCATGCTTTATTGGATTCGATTAAGGAGCCTGATTATAAAAATATGGTCAGGCAAAACTATGTATATTATAAATACCTAGCCGTGATCGTAAATTTTCGTGCCGGATTTGAAGATACTGATTGGAGTTCGGATGATTATATCATTTATAGTGATTTGGCCGAATCCTATGCAGACCATAACATTATTGTAACCGATACCTTTTATTATACCATCGATACCGATTGCTATTTTAATGGTCCCGAATATCGTAACCACGCATCGCTTGAAACATTTTATGATTATGTACAAACCGATTCAATGGTCACCTTCAAAAACGATGATGAGGACGGATTCTATTGGCAAACACATGTAGAGGTACTTCGGAATAATTATCATTACAATTCAGGCATCGGAATCTTTGATGAAATACTGCGTTTTTTGGTTGATAAATCTATAGAACAATTGGAGCCTAAGGCTATTGATATTTATAACTATCATTGGCCACCAGAGGCGCATGAGTAAAGGGAAGGACTCCTGGGGATTTAAACCCGTGTGTCCCTCTCATTACGCTTCGCTATTCGAGAAGAAGCAAGGGTGAATATATTTGTTTAGCGATGATCCCATTAATGCCGACGATTTTGTTGCTTGGGAGGAATGGATGGGGGAAAAATGAGAATAATGATGCCTCAAATCGTATAATTTATACCCGACAAGGTATAAAATAATTAAAATATCTTTAATTTATACCCGATAAGGTATATTTTACGTAAATAATGGTAATTTTATACCCGATAAGGTATATATCATGAATTTAAGCGAATTTGTAAAAGAGAAAAGAAATCAGGCCGGTTTAACCCAGCCCGACCTTGCAGAAAAAGCAGGAGTGGGTTTACGTTTTCTAAGAGAACTCGAACAAGGTAAAGAAACCTTACGCTTAGATAAAGTAAATCAGGTATTAAAATTATTTGGTTGCGAACTCGGTCCGGTTGAAATAAAAAAGGATGTTGAAATTAAATCTGGAACGGGAAACTTAACCTTAACCGGATTCGCACCTAAAGTAACCATTACCAAAAAAGTAAAAAATGCGAAAGGCCGAAATAAAAATTAATCATACAACAGCCGGTTGGTTGGTGCAAGACGAAGATGGTTATCATTTTAATTATGATCCAACTTACCTTGCTATCGACAAAGCTGCGCCCATTAGTTTAACCTTACCCTTACAAGAGGAGATCTTTTCAAGTAAAGTGCTTTTCCCCTTTTTCGATGGACTCATACCCGAAGGTTGGTTATTAGATATTGCCGAAAAAAACTGGAAACTCAATACCCGTGATAGAATGGGCTTGTTATTGGCCTGTTGTAAAGATTGTATTGGTGCTGTGAGTATTCATCCTGTAATTGAAGAAGCAGAATGAAACGATGTTTATACTGTTACCAGCCATTAGCAAAAACCGAAATAGATTTTCATGCTGCTTGCAGTAAGAAAATATTCGGGCAACCCATACCACCTATTTTACCCTATTCCGAAAAACAAATGGGTGAATTGGCTACGGAAATTGTAAAAAGTCAAATGACGGTTACCGGAGTGCAAGCTAAATTATCCTTACATATTGCAAAAGGAGAGAAAAAGGATGGTCCAAAAAGATTTACCATTGTTGGTTTATGGGGTGGCTATATTTTAAAACCACAAACGCCCAATTATCCTGCATTGCCGGAGGTAGAAGACCTCACCATGCATTTGGCCTCCATAGCTAAAATAAAAGTAGTTCCTCATTCATTGATCAAATTAAAATCCGGACAACTAGCTTATATTACTAAACGTATCGACAGGGAGAAAAAACATAAACTCCCCATGGAAGATATGTGTCAGCTTACCGAAAGATTAACCGAGGATAAGTACCATGGTTCTTATGAGCAAATAGCCAAGACCATATTAAAATATTCAGTTAATCCAGGTTTGGATCTGGTGAATTTTTGGGAACAAGTTTTATTTTCCTTCCTAACAGGTAATGCAGATATGCATTTAAAAAACTTTTCACTCATCACCATGCCCAATATAGGACCCATACTTTCTCCGGCATACGATATGGTAGCAACAGCCCTTGTGAATCCTAGTGATGATGAAGAATTGGCCTTGACCTTAAATGGGAAAAAGAAAAAGATCAATAGAAAGGATTTCGAAACAGCCTTTAATAATTTAAGCTTAGAACCTCGCCAACAAGAAAATATTTTTAAGAAAATGGCAAAGGCAAAAGACGAATGGTTCATGATGGTAGAGCATAGTTTCTTAAGCAAAGATCTAAAAGGAACAGTCAAAGCATTGATCAACGATCGATTTACTCGTTTACAGATAGGGTAAAACTCTCCATATCTACCATTCCAGAGCTCCAAGTGAAGTTATAGATATTAACTAATATCATT
>JBEIQI010000161.1:0-6976 GCA_040376605.1 Flavobacteriales bacterium
AGCAAAATTCATTTTCTCAATAAATTCTGTTGCCACTATATTTTTATAGTTTCCCGCTTCTACAGCTTCTTTAGCTGTCGGATAAAAGGGTTTGCCGGTTTGCCAAATCACCTGTATGTTATTCTCCTCAAATGTGGATAATGCATTTTTAATTCCCTGATTAATGGCTAATGCTCCTTGACTTCCACCAATTACCAAAATGGTTTTTTTGGTTGGGTCGAGATTAAAATGCTGAATCCCTTGTTCTCTGGTAAATTTATTTTGTTCAATATTTTTTCGAATGGGATTCCCTGTATAAACTATTTTGTGCTTATCAAAATAATTTTCCATATCCGGGTAAGAAACGCAAACCACCTTTGCATACTTCGCCAATGATTTATTGGTTTTTCCGGGAATAGAATTTGCCTCATGAATGAGTACCGGTATGTTTTTTTTGCCTGCAGCATAAACAACGGCAGCACTTGCATAACCGCCTACTCCGATTACTACCTGTGGGTTAAAATTTTTAATGATACTTCCCGCCTTCAATACCGCCCCAATTATTTTAAAAGGGAGAACCAGGTTTTTTAGGGATAGTTTTCGCTGGAGTCCGGCAATATTTAATCCTTCAATTTTATATCCAGCTGCGGGAACTTTTTCCATTTCCATTCTACCATTGGCACCCACGAATAATATTTCAATTAAAGGATTGGCTTCCTTTAATGCATCGGCAATAGCTATCGCAGGGAATATATGCCCTCCGGTTCCACCGCCGCTAATGATTACTCTCTGCAGTTGCACTTTCGTCATCTTTATTTAAAGTTCGGCTTACGCTTAAAATAATTCCTAAGGTTAATCCCGTAAATAGGGTAGAAGTACCACCCATACTTACCATGGGAAGGGGTTGTCCGGTTACCGGAAAAATATTAACGGCAACACACATATTTACCAATGCCTGCATTACCAGGCTAAAACAAAGTCCCAATGCAAGAAAGGTAGCAAAGGCAAAATCACTTTTTTGAGCAATTCGAATGGCCCGGTAAATGAGAATCAGGTAGGCTAAAATAATCACTACTCCTCCTAAAATAAATCCGTATTCTCCAATAATCATGGCAAAAATAAAGTCGGAATAACTTTGGGGTAAACTATATTTGGTGAGGTTATTACCGGGACCTGTTCCGGTTAAGCCGCCTTTGGCAATAGCCATTTTAGCATATTCTACCTGGTATTGATCTTCGTCAATCGCATAATCGTTTTCATTTTGGATAGTTAAATTTGGTTTTTCGTTTAACCCTGCAAATTTTTCTATCCTTGCCTTCCAGGTGTCCAATCGAGGCAATAACTTGGGGGCCGCAAATGCCAGGAGAATAAGTATTCCAAATCCTCCAATGGCAATTCCAATTAAACCTCCAAGATGCTTGAGAGAACACCTTCCAATGAACATCAATACCAGGCAGTTCATAAATAACAATGCTGCGGTAGAAAAATTAGCTGGTAATATCAGCCCGCAAACTAATATCACCGGTATTACAATAGGTAAAAAACCTTCTTTAAAATCCTTTATAACTTCTTGTTTTTTGGCCAATGTTCTGGCTACATAGATCAATAAAACAATTTTCGCTAAATCGGATGTTTGAAATGAAATGGGTACTCCCGGTATGGTGAGCCATCTGCTGGCATCATTAATATTGGATCCCATAACCAAGGTAATTAGCAATAATGGAATCGATAGGATTAACCCGATTACTGATAATTTGGAAAATACGGTATACTTAATACGATGGGCAAAAAACATTAATGCAATTCCCAACGCAAGCATAATAAACCGCTGAATTAAGTAATATTCAGTATTTCCTCCTTTGTATCTAAATGCCAACTGCCCAGCTGAGCTGTATACTGCCAACAATGAATAGACAGATATGATAAGGGCAATGATCCATATCACCCTATCGCCTTTCATATATTTTTGTATCCAGACCATTTTTTCTTTTTCTCAGCAAATTCCGGTTTTCTTCAACTCCCTATCCAATTATTTTTTGATGGTAAGTAAAACCAAGTTGCCTTTTTTTATTTATAATTCGCTAACACAAAATTTAAATGCTCGTCCACGATCTTCGTAATTTTCGAAAAGATCAAAGCTTGCACAAGCTGGTGATAATAAAACTACATCACCTTTTTTACCCATTTGGTAGGACGTTTTTACAGCCTGTTCCATAGAAGCTGTTTCTTCAATTATCGGAACAATATCTTTAAAGGCTTGAACAATTTTTGAATTGTCAACCCCTAAACAGATGATGGCTTTTACTTTTTGGGCCACTACTTCTTTAAGTTCGTTGTAATCATTTCCTTTATCAACCCCACCAACAATCCAAATAACGGGTTCACTCATACATTCTAATGCATACCAAGTTGAATTAATGTTGGTAGCCTTCGAATCGTTGATATACTCAACCCCTCTTACTTTGGTTACTTTTTCCAGGCGGTGTTCTATACCTTCGAAATCGGTAAGAGATTCCTTGATGATTTCATCTTGAATGTCAACTAGTCTGGAAGCGATGCTTGCAGCCATAGAGTTGTACAAATTGTGTTTTCCTTTTAGTGCCAGATTGTGAATAAACATAGTCGTTGTTTTTTTATTGAGGTTTATATTAAGTTGTTTGTGTTCGATATAGCCAATCATACCTTCGGTTTTTTGAATGGAAAAAGGAAGGAGATTGGAGTGTATAGTTTGGTTGTTTAAATTTTTAATGGTGAGTTCATCATCGGCACAATAAATAAAATGATCTGCCGGGGTTTGCTCTTTTGTAATTAAGAATTTAGAATTGATATAATTCTGTAATTGGTATTCATAACGATCTAAATGATCGGGTGTAATGTTGGTAAGGATGGCTGTATGGATTCTAAACTTGTTAAGACCATCCAATTGAAAGCTGCTTAATTCTAATACGTAATAATCACAGTCTTTTTCATTATCCGCTATAGAGAATGCAAAACCTTTACCTACGTTTCCTGCAACCCGAACATCAAGTCCTGCTTTTTTAAAGATATGATAGGTAAGAAGGGTGGTAGTGGTTTTTCCATTCGTTCCAGTAATACCAATAATTTTGGCCTGGGTATATCGTCCGGCAAATTCAATTTCGGATATGACAGGAATTCCCTTTTCTTTTATTTTTTTAATTATCTCTACCTTATCAGGAACTCCAGGGCTTTTAACAACTTCGATTGCATTTAATATTTTTTCTTCTGTATGAGAACCTTCTTCGAATTCAATTTTTTCATTCTCCAAAATGGTTTTATACTTTTCTTTTAATCCACTTTTATCAGATAAGAATACCTCATAGCCCTTTCTTTTGGCTAGCACTGCTGCGCCAACTCCACTCTCTCCGCCTCCTATAACTACTATTCTCTTCATTCTATCTTAATTTCAAAGTAATAATGGTGAATACCGCAAGCATTACTCCGATAATCCAAAATCTTGCTACGATTTTAGCTTCATGCATATTTTTCTTTTGATAATGATGATGAAGAGGAGCCATTCTAAATATTCTTCTTCCTTCTCCGAATCTCTTTTTGGTATATTTAAAATATCCAACCTGAATAAGTACTGAGGCATTTTCAATTAAGAAAACACCACATAATATTGGAAGTAATAATTCTTTTCTAACGGCTATTGCCATTACTGCAATAATTCCGCCCAACGATAAACTTCCGGTATCACCCATAAATACTTGTGCCGGATAAGCGTTGTACCAAAGAAATCCTACACATGCCCCAACAAATGCTGCACTAAATATTACGAGCTCTCCAATGTCGGGAATGAACATAATATTTAGGTAATCCGCGAAAATGGCATTTCCACTTACATAGGCGAAAATAGCCAATACAACTCCAATAATTGCCGAAGTACCTGTGGCTAATCCATCCAATCCATCGGTCATATTTGCTCCATTCGAAACTGCTGTGATAATAAAAATTACAGCTGGAATAAAAATTAACCAAGCCCATTTGGCTGCATTCTTAGGAGTCATTCCCAGGACTTTTAATACTGACTCATAATTAAATTCATGTGTTTTAATAAACGGAAGGGTAGTCATCATCGACTTCTTGTCTTTGTAACTTACTTCAGCGGCTTCCTGGTTTGGATTGTTATTTGCTTGCACATAATGATTAAAAAGTTGTGCTGTTTGATTTGCTCCAGGTTCTGTTGCTGCTCTAAATTCTCTAACCTTTACATCCTGATGGAAATATAAGGTACAACCTACAACCAAACCAATACCTACCTGGCCTACAATTTTAAATTTACCAGCTAACCCGGCTTTGTTCTTTTTAAAAACTTTGATATAGTCATCCAGAAAACCAATCGTTCCTAACCAAATAGTAGATACGATCATAAGTATAACATATATGTTATTTAGTTTGGCAAATAATAGGGTAGGAACTAAAATGGCAGAAAGTATAATTAATCCACCCATAGTTGGTGTTCCTTTTTTCTGAATTTGACCTTCCAGTCCTAAATCCCGAACAATTTCACCCACTTGTTTTAATTGCAATAATTGAATAATTCTTTTTCCTATTACTGTTGAAATAACCAATGAGATAATCATTGCTAAGGCTGCCCTAAATGAAATATACTGCAATAGGTTTACTCCAGGGATATGAAGATTACTACTATAGCGTGCATTTTCGTAGAATTCAAATAGATGGTAGAACATGGCTTATATATTTTTAAAAGCGTTGGTTAATTCTTCTACATCATCAAAATGATGTTTCACTCCATTCAACTCCTGATAGTTTTCGTGTCCTTTCCCCGCAATTAGGATTACATCATGAGGAGCTGCCAATTTGCATGCAGCTTCTATCGCATCTCTTCTTTCGGTGATAGTGATGGTTTTGATCATATCATCCAGATCTAAACCATCTTTCATTTCCTTTATAATTTGTTCAGGATCTTCATTCCGCGGATTATCCGAAGTAATTACTACTTTATCTGATAAACCCGTTGCCACTTTTGCCATGATGGGTCGTTTGGTTTTATCTCTGTTACCGCCACAACCAACCACGGTTATTACTCGTTGCTCTTTTTTTACAATATCTCTGATGGTGTTCAATACGTTTTGTAATGCATCTGGTGTATGGGCATAATCTACAATACCGGTAATACCATTGGGTCCCTTTACAATTTCAAATCGTCCATCAACTGGAACCAGCGTGCTAAGGGTGGTAAGTGCATTCATTTTATCAATTCCTAATAAAACTGCCGTTCCATATATGGCGGTGAGATTATAGGCATTAAATTCCCCTACAAACTGAGTCCAAACTTCTGTATGATCAACACTCAATTGTAAACCTGCGATGTTGTTTTCAATAATTCGAGTTTTAAAATCAGCAACATTTCTTAGGCTATAAAAATGTTTATTGGCTTTAGAATTTTGAAGCATGATCTTCCCATTTTTATCATCTGCATTAGAAAGTGCAAAGGCATTTTCCTTTAATCGATCAAATAATAGTTTCTTAGACTTTAAATAATGATCAAATGTTTTATGATAATCTAAGTGATCATGTGTGATATTGGTAAATATGGCACCAACAAATTCAATGCTTTCTACCCTTCCTTGATCCAAAGCATGAGAGCTTACTTCCATAAAACATAGTGCACATTTCCTGTTCACCATTTCTCTCAATGTTTTATTTAGACTGATGGCATCAGGAGTGGTATGACTTGCCGGTAGAATTTCCTTGTCGATAACAATTTTTACCGTACTAATTAATCCACATCTGGTGCCTAGTTTGGTGAATAAGTTATATAGACCGGAAGCAACGGTTGTTTTTCCGTTGGTTCCAGTAATGCCTACCAGTTTAATTTCTTTTGATGGATGATCGTAAAAGTTGGCGGCAATGTTCCCTAGGGCAATTTTACTATCGGTTACTTTTACATAAGATATTCCATCAACGATATCTGCTGGGAATTCTTCACAAATAATGGCTACCGCACCTTTTTTAATTACCTCATCGATGTATTGATGACCATCTGTTTGGGTTCCTTTTATGGCAATAAAGCATGAAAGTTTAACCACCTCTCTTGAGTCGAAACAAATATTCTCAATAGCAGTATTATTGTTGCCAATAAGTTCAACAAGTCCTGTTTTGTATAATATGTCTTTTAAAAGCTTCATTTATCCAATACAAGTGTTATGGTTTCTATATTTGCGATGTTAGTGCCAGAAGCAACAGACTGTGACTTTACACTGCCTCTTCCTGCAAGTATTACCTTGATGCCCAGTTGTTCTAAAATATAAACAGCATCTCTTGCTCCCATTCCTTTTAAATCAGGTACAATGGTTTTGTTGAAGGTGATATCTTGAATGTTAATTGCATTATTATTTTTTGAGGTTTTTCCGAAACTGCTATTTTCACCGCCGGTGGAGTTAATGTTCATTTTATTTAATACGGTTTTGATATCCCGAGTATGACCATTTTTAAGCGGCGGTAATTGGGTTCTGGTATTTTTTATTTCTTCTTTGTAAAATGCCTGATTAATATCGAAGGATGAAGCATAAATTTTGTCGGATACTGCCTTAAAAATCGGACCCGCAACAACATTCCCATAATATACACCCTCTGATGGGGCATTTACAACGGCGATGCAGGTGTACTTAGGATTATCTGCAGGGAAATAGCCACAGAAGGATGCCCTGTATAATCGATTGCCGCGTGCTCCATAACCACTTCCATTATTGGCAATTTGTGCCGTACCCGTTTTACCTGCAATTTGATACACGGATCCATTTAGGTTTTTTGCAGTTCCTCTTAAAACTACTCCCTCCATCATACGTTTTAGATTTTCTACGGTAGTAGGACTGCAAACTGCTTCCTCTAGAATGATGGGTTCGAACGATTTGATAACTGTATTTCGGTTTCTAATTTCTTTAACGAATCTTGGTTTAACCATTTTACCATTATTGGCCACCGCATTGTACATGGTGATAATTTGTAATGG
>JBEIQI010000002.1:0-53101 GCA_040376605.1 Flavobacteriales bacterium
GTACTTTCCAAAATTGTGTAGATAGTTCAAATCCAGTTATTTCCGCTAAAATAATACTTAGGAACGATAGATACATATTTTATACCCGAAAATATAAAGAAACCTTATTATTCAAGGGGTTCGGAAAGAGTTTATTTTGCTTTTTTATCGTACTTTAGTCCCCAATGAGCGTAGAGGAGGTAAGTAAATATGTCTTTTTCATTTCCCTTGGACTGTTATTGTACACCTATATTGGATACGGATTGTTAGCGGGCTTTATTGGGATGTTTAGAAGAAGGCCTGGTTTAGATGAAGTTGACTTTGCTGCTATTCCTTTAACGATTATCATACCGGCATACAATGAGGCCGGCGTTTTAGAGGAAAAAATCAACAATACTTTTCTTGCCTTAACTCAATTCAAAAATACCCAGGTCATATTAATTACAGATGGCAGTAATGATGGAAGCGGAGAAATGAATTGGTCAAACTATCCATTATTGCACCTTCATGGACCGGAAAGAAAGGGGAAATCTTCAGCTATTAATGAAAGTATGTTGAGGGCAACTGGAGAAATTGTGATCATTACCGATGCTAATGCAATGGTTAACAAAGAAGCTTTTGAAAAATTGGTTATTCGTTTTCATAATCAACGAACAGGCGCTGTATCCGGCGAAAAAAAGGTTTTAACCAAGGACGGTAGCACTGGTGGTGAAGGACTTTACTGGAAGTATGAATCGTTCTTGAAACGAAATAGTGCAAGAATGTACTCGTTAACTGGTGCAGCAGGGGAGTTGCTTGCTTTTAGAAGAGAGTTATTTATGCCAATTCCTAAAGATGCTATTTTGGATGATATGGAATTATCACTAAGTATCATTAAACAAGGCAAAGTGATTGATTATGAACCGATGGCATTTGCCATAGAACCTCCAAGTAGGTCTATAAAGGACGAATTTATGCGGAAGGTGAGGATTTCAGCAGGAGTCTTTCAAACCCTGAAAAGAAATTTATTTGTTTTTAATCCCTTTAAACATGCCATTTTTATTTTTCAATTTAATTCGCATAGGGTATTGCGTTGGACCATTGGGTTATTCTGCTTAATTTTATTTTATACGTCTAACATCGCGTTAATTGGGTATCCCCCATCTAACAATACTCAACTGGTTTTTGATATAATTTTTGTTTGTCAAAATCTATTTTATCTATTTGTCTTTTTTGGTTTATTATTTCGGAATATTAAACGGATTCCAACTTTCATTTTCCTTCCATTTTATTTTATGATGATGAATATAGCCGTGGTTGTAGGATTTTTTAGGTTTTTATCTGGAAGCGAAACGGTGCTTTGGAAAAAGGCTAATAGATAAAGCTATTAAATTCAACAGCTATTTTAGGAGAATATTTTATTTCAGGGCTTATTCGGTTTAATAAACTCTGCCCGAAAATTTACCATTAGTTACTGCAATGGTATAGGTATTGTCAATGTTTTTAATGTTACCACTAAAGGTTCCTTCAATTAAGTTGCTACCAGCAGTTAGCAATTCAATGGTTCCAGTGGATCCAGTATATTGTGTGCTAAACTGAACACCATCGTAGGTGATAAATATGGTGGCCTGGGCACTTGGGCTATTTAAGCATGGGTAGGTTCCCTTTACATTGTTTTTAATGGTAAAGCTAACTGCGGTTGTTCCATCATCTGCAATAACAATCGAACTGGTTTGACCACTGATATTTTGATATAAAGCAGTAACTTGTTCTTCATTGAATATATATTTGGTTCCTTCAATGTCCAATTCAGTCATTTCATGATATTCGCATGATGTTAATGATAAGATGGCTATAATTAGAATGAAATATTTCTTCATGATTCATTAATTTTGATACAAATTACAAAAAAATTGCCTGTTTTAACAAAAATACCTACTTGGCTTCAAGTATATAACAAGGATATCTGCTGGAAAGTACCTCAGGCAGAAAATAATCTATACCTCACTTTTGATGATGGTCCGCATCCTATTTGCACACCGTTGGTTTTGGATATCCTTAAAGAATTGAACATTAAAGCCAGTTTTTTTTGTGTTGGAAAACAGGTAAAGCTTTATCCGGAGATCTATCAAAGAATATTAAAGGAAGGACATCAAGTTGGAAATCATTCATTTTCACATTTAAATGGCTGGAAAACCCATATAGATGATTATTTAGGCGATGTAGCGTTGGCTGAAGAATTTATCAACTCCTCGCTTTTTAGACCTCCGTATGGTAGAATAACACCAACACAATTTAAGGCTCTTAAATCGAATTTTAAAATAGTGATGTGGGATGTTCTAAGTCAGGATTATGATTCGACTATATCAAATGCTGAAGTGATTCAAAATGTTGTTGGTAATGTTTCTAAAGGTTCAATTATTGTTCTGCATGATAATGAAAAGACGATGAATAGGATATCTGTTATTCTTCCAGAAATAATTAATCAATTACATGACAGGGGCTGGTCATTTAAAACTTTATAGTTTTATTTGGCTTGTAAATCTTCCAGATACAATGTTTTTTCCTGTATCGTAAAATTTTGGATGTCCTTGATTTCAATTTTTATGGTTATCGGGGAATTCCAGTTAATCGACATCATTCCATAATTTAAACCGCAAAAAGGTTTCTGAATCTTGTATTTATTTGAATTAATTTTTGGACCGGTATGTGCATGACTCATGCCACTTGCGGTAAATTCATATAAAGGATAGTTTAAATCAGGTGATGTATTTTGCATCATTTCTGCACAATGAATATCTCCACTTAAGAAAATAATACCAGGCTTTTTTGAAGCTTGTATTAATTGGTACATTCGTTTTTCGGCTTTAGGATATTGTTCCCAGCGATCACAGGTCGTTTTGGTACTAAGAAATTGTGAACTAGAGGCTATGATATTTATTTGAGCATCTGATTCATTGAGCTCTTTTTCGAACCATTTCCATTGTATTTCTCCTAAAATATCTGCGGCTTCTCCCGGCTTTTCTCTGAAGTATCTTTCGTCTAACATGAAAAACTTCACCTTCTTTCCTTCTTTTCCAAAGGTATAAGTAGTGTAAATTCCTTCCTGCATGCGGCGGGGAGATTCTTTAGGCTCGCCAATAAAATCCAGAAAATATTTTTGACTTTCTTTTTTAATTGGGTGTTCAATGCCACTATTATTAGGCCCATAATCATGATCATCCCAAGTGCCAATCATGGGTATTTTTTCTAAAAAGTCTAAGAAGTATGGTTTTTTTAATTGTTGATTATAGGTTTTTATTAGACAATCTACATCCGTGCAATTTCCATATACATTGTCGCCTAGAAATACAAATAAGTCCGGCTTATAGTCCAACATATTCAACCACATTTCTTGCGGAAGAAGTTGGTGATTACAGGATCCAAAGGTTATCACATCGATATTCTTAACCGAGTCTAAAGGCACTCGATTCACTTTGGTTAACTCTTGTAAATAGGATATTTGACCAATACAAAAAATAGCAATTACAACTCCCCATTTTTTCATGTTACTAAGATAAGAAAAATATTTAAGCCTAGCATAAGGTATATTCTTAAGGCATGGGCCAACTGTTTTAAGTTGAATTTGGTCCAAAGTAATAGGATTTTGGGTCGAATGTAAATAACAAATCATTTACCTATTCAAAAGAATATTTAAGCACATTATTTTTTCTGGGTGACCTACAAGTTCCTTTATGATGTTTTCATTATCAATTTTAAGGTTATAAATTCTTCCTGTGACCAAGGTTCCCAATGAATAATGATCAATGATTGCATATGGGCAATAGGTATCACTTAAGATTTCGATAAAACCTGGAGTTGAAGCCCTGTTAATGGTAAATTTTGGAATAGGTAACTGGAGTTGATTTAATTGGGTAAAATGGTAGTAGGAAGGTTGAAAGCTATTATTGGTGGAGGAGATTTCAAGAAATACTTTTTCAAGTTTTAAATCCCTTAAGCTGTTTTTTTCTATCGCATAACAAATGTTCGATGATTGATGGCGAAGTTTACCTACTATATTTTTTGAATAAATGACCTTCCCGTTAAAATCAATAATTTGTATGAGCAATTCCTCCATAAAATCATGAAACTGGTCGTTAATGCCATAAATTTGGTAGTTGTTACTATCCTCCTTCACTGTGAATATTATGGGAGCATTTACTCGTTTAACTTCAGTATACGATAGTTTGGGTTGAAGCGAGTAATCAACTAAACTCCAAGAGGTAACAGGCCAGCAATCATTCAACTGCCATAATAAACTTCCCATACAATAGGGCATGGAACTGCGCTGAGCTTCTATTGCCGTGGTTAAAGTATACGCCTGCAAAACCTGTGTAGCATATATATAATCTTCCATTTTCTCCGGAACAACCAAATACTGTTTTAAATAATGATCTAAAGTTTTAAAACCTGTAGGATGTTTTTGATGATTTTTAAATGAAGAAGAATTAAAATTCATGGCTGAATCTGCCATCACTTTTTTTAATGTACTCATGTCGGGAATTGCCTGCATGCCAAATTCACTCATGAATCTTGGAATTTTTTCTTCAAACTTCTCTATGGGCTCCAAGCCCCACCAAACTCCCCAATAATGGCTATCTCCAGAGGTCATGCTTTCTTTTCTGCCCCATCCAAACAAAGGGGAAGTTGGAATATAGGCGGTATTTTTATCATATTTATTTACCACTTTGGGCAGTAAATTTTCAAACAAGTTGATATAGTTTTCATAAACTAAGGTTGAATCTTGTTTTGAATAGTTGAATTCTTTTTGCCAGCCCCAGTTTTTCCAACCTTCATCGTTTTCATTATTCCCACACCAAATAGCAATGTTATTATAATTAGATAATCGTTGTACCTGATATTGGGCTTCGTTCTCCACATTTTCTAAAAAAATTGAATCACCGGGGTACATGGCACAGGCAAACATAAAATCTTGCCATACCATAATACCCTTTGTTAAACAAGCCTCGTAAAAATCATTATCAGGATAGGTTCCACCACCCCAAACCCTCAGCATGTTCATATTGGCATCAGCTGCCATGTTAACCAATTCGGTGGATTTCGAGCCCGAATTAAAACTATCATCCGGAATAAAGTTGGCTCCTTTTGCAAAAACCTTTTTTCCGTTCACCGAAAAATAGAACGACTCTCCAACTTTATCTTTCTCTTTATGTAGATTTATTTCGCATATACCATATGAAATATTTTTCCATTCTATATTTTTTTCATCATGCTGTATTGAATAATGCAATTGATAAACTTGACTTGAATATCCGGACCCATTGGGCCACCATAGCTGTGGATTGTTGATGGTGGTTTTTAATCGGATTGTATTTTTTCCTTTTTGAACAATAATTTTTTCTTCAGCAACTTCTGGAATTAATGGTATAATAAATCCTTTGGTATATTGTATAACGATGGTATCGATAGTATGAGAGCTAATTTCCAAAGTTGATTCTAAGATGGCTTTTTTCTTTTTTAATGAAACCGTTTGGATATTTATTTGTTTACACTGAATTCCTGATGGAGGATGGTATTTTATTTTTACCGGCTTTCGGATTCCCATGTTGATGAATGTGGGTCCCCAGTCCCAGCCAAATTGATATTGTGGAGTTCTGGCATATACTCTTTCTCCACCGGGCAGCTTGGTTGAATCATTTTTCATGAAGGCTTGAGTTCTATTAAATGTAGAATGAAATATTATCCGGATATTGAGCACCGTATCCGTCAAATTTTCTAATCTAAAGGGATAGAATGCATTTTGATGACGAAATATTTGATCATTGATGAATATATCACAAAATAAATCCAGGGATTCAAATTCTAGTGAATAAGTGTAGCCTTGAGCTAGAAGGTTCTTATTGATGTCAACATTCTTTCTAAATTCCCAATCCTTTTCTCCTACCCATTGATAGAGCTTTTCGTTATCCCCATAATATGGATGGCTGGAATGTGAAAAATCATTAGAATTGATCAAATTATCAATAATGGTTCCGGGTACTTTGGCTGATTTCCAGAAGCTATCATTCTGCATCCGATATTCCCAATCAACAATATCATGTTCAATAATTTGTGCCTTAAGAGATAAGGAATTTAATCCCAATAGGAGAGTGATAAAAAAAGGCAGAACCTTCAATTTCATTTTATTTTTGCTAACAGGTCTTTAATTTCATTTTTATCAGCAATTTCTCCATCTATAATTCCTGCGGAATGAATTTCCGGAAATATCCCAGCCTCAATAAATGCCTGAACATTATTACTTCTAATTCCACCACCTGGCATAATGGTAACTTGCGATCCGTATTTCTTTTGCAATGAAACAAGCAGGTCAATATGATCAATGGCTTTACCACTATTTCCCGAGGTTAATACCCTTTGAAATCCACATTTAAGAATAGATTCCATGGCATCTGATTTATTACTTATTTCATCGAATGCCCTATGAAAGGTGCATGGAAGTGGAGCGGCTTCTTTTACTAATTCTTTATTTTGTACCACGTTAATACCATCTCTACTATACATAGATGCAAAAACAAATCCATCCGCCTTTGCTTTTTTAAAAGTGGATATGGAATTTTTAATCATATCAAACAAGCGTTGATTGTAAGTATAAGGACCAGCTTTTGGGTGGATCATGATGTAAATGGGAACTTTTATCTTCTTTCTAATTTCCACAAAATCCTCCAGGGTTGGGGTTATTCCACCGCTAGCATAATCTGCACAAAATTCGATTCTATCGGCTCCTGCCTCAGCAGCGATAAGGGCAGATTTTACATTGAAACAAGCAACTTCTAAAAGCATATGGTTGTTATTAGTTGAGAACCCTGGGCTTTCTGTTCCAAGTGTTCTTTTTGGTTAATTAATCAATTATTATTTCATCAAAAAACAACCAGCTCGGTTCACCGGAACCAGGATTGCCTGATGGAATATTTCCGGGGTTAGTTGCCGTTATTTTTATAAACTGAGCTTTTGTCTTTTTAAAATTGATGATGAGTTGTCGAGGACTTTGTTCAATCTTTTCACTCTCTACAGTTGCCAACTTTTTATATTTGATTCCATTGGTGGATATTTCCACATCAATTTGTTTAGGCAACCAAATCCAGTTATTGATATCTTTTAAATAACCTATTTCAACTTGCTCTATTTCTTGAATGGATTCAAGATCGATGATCATCTCTACATCCTCGCCACTCCAAGCATTCCATTGATTGTTTTTTCTTGGCAAATCGGCTTTCAACCCATTAACAAGTGTAAAACCTGATTGAGTATTGTAGTATTTACTCGGATCTACATTGAAAATAATTTTTTTGGAAGTGGATTTTGATAGATAAAGATTGAGGGTACTTGTGGCGGAAAAATTCGCAATGTTGGCTTTTAAGGTAAGGGGGCTATATCCAGCGCTAGCGCTAAATTCAAAAAACTCAGCCGTATCTTTTAAAATAAATGGGTTGGGGGATTCCGAAAAATTGGAAATAGCATTACTGCTCGATATTTCAACATTTCCTATGTTTTGTGGCCATATCAATTTTACCTTTAGACCATCTTGATTAGGTAAAACCTTAAAGTTAACTTGGTAGATGGAGGTTGAATAGTTGACGTTCCAAGTATCTAAAAATTTGAAATGTTCAATAAGTCTATCTTGAAAATCGGGCATGTTTTTTTTCTCCTTAGGGGTCCACAATACTTCTGCTAAGGCACACATTCGTGGTAATGCCATATATTCTACATGCTTTTCGTTTAGGATGTATTCGGTCCAAACATTGCCTTGAGCCCCCAAAATATATTTTGATAAAGAGTCTGGTAATTCCTTTGGGACAGGCTCATAACTATATACCTTTTCGATAGGCGTATATCCACCAATGGCTAAAGGTTCCAGTTCTGGATTTCCTTGGTAATGATCGAAATAACAGTAAGCGCCAGGAGTCATAACCACATTATGCTGTTGATTGGCCGCTTGAACACCACCTTCTTCTCCTCTCCAACTCATCACAGCCGCATTCGGTGCTAATCCTCCTTCTAAAATTTCATCCCAGCCAATGATTTGTTTTCCCTTGCTATTTAAAAATTTCTCAATCCTTCTTATAAAATAACTTTGAAGTTCATGTTCATCTTTTAGGCCTTCATCCTTCATTCTTTTTTGACAGCGTGTGCAGTTTTTCCATCTCTCTTTAGGACATTCATCACCACCAATATGGATATATTGACCTGGGAAAAGGGCGCAAACCTCCGAAAGTACATCTTCAATAAATTGGAAGGTGGCCTCATTACCTGCACAATAAACATCTTCAAAAACTCCCCATTCTTTCGCCACTTCAAATGGCCCACCAGTACATGATAACTCCGGATAGGATGCTAGTGCGGCCAATGCATGGCCAGGCATTTCGATTTCTGGCACAATGGTTACGTGACGTGAGGTAGCATATTTTACAATTTCACGAATATCATCTTGCGAATAATATCCACCATAACGAATGGTATCAACTACATGATCACTATAAGGGCCTACCATACTGCCATTTCTCCAGGCACCTATTTCTGTAAGTTGAGGATATTTTTTTATTTCTATTCTCCAGCCTTGATCTTCTGTTAAATGCCAATGAAAAGTATTCATTTTGTGCAAGGCCAAAAGATCAATGTATTTTTTAATAAATTCTTTTCCATAAAAATGCCGGCATACATCTAAGTGCATTCCGCGCCAGGCAAATCGAGGTTCATCTTTAATATAACATGCGGGAACTCTAAAACTGCCTTTGCCATCATTGGTGGGTTCGGTTAATTGCAAAACAGAAATGAGTCCATAAAACATTCCCGTTCGGGTGTTGGCAGTAATTTTTATATATTCAGAATTACATTCAATTTCATATCCCTCAGGATGTTTGAGCAATGAATCTTTGGTTAGATGCAGAAAAATAAACTTTTGGTTAGAGTCCAGAATTTCATTTGTCCAGGATAATTCGAACCCATACATTTTTTTTAGGAGAGAATTAAATTCAATTACATTGGCCATTGCCCGGCCACTCACAAAGAAGAAGGGGGTTTGTTTGTTAAATTCGAATGGTGCGGATTCTATCATCCTAACCACCGCAGGCTGAGGGATTATTTGAGCCGATTGGGCATAGAGGTGGGATAAAATTCCAAAAATAAGAAAACCCAACCATCGCTTTTTCATTGTCTAAATATAAACAAAATATTGAAAGGAAATTGATTTATTGACCAATACCTAATCCCGTTTAGGCTCATTATGCAAGGGTATTAGCCAAATAAATGCTTCAATCGAAGGTTTCAAAAATACTTTTACCAAAAAATAAATAAATAATGAAGAAGTTAGGAGTCTTATTAGTAGTGGCAGTATCCGTTGTAATGTTTTCATGTAACGGTTCCCAAGTCAAATTTAAATCAGCCAAAGATTATAATGATTATATCGTTCAGGTTGTTCATGAGGTAGACAATTCCTGGTCGGATGTTATGCATGAAAAGGATTTAGATAAATCGCTTGCCAAAGCGGATATATTGATCAAGGTATCGCAAGATGGTTTGATTAAACTCAAGAATCTCAAAACCTTTAAAAAGGACAATCTCTTTAAAAAATCGAGTATTGCTTACATAGAGCATATCAATAAAATTGCACAAAAGGAATTAAAGGAATTTTTACACTTGATTCATGATGAATCCCCCAATGATAAAAGATTGGACGAGTTAATCGTAATTTTAGATGATGAACGAGAGGCGAAGTTTCAGGTTTTAACTGTTTGTCAGCAATTATTTGCGGCAACCTATCATCTTAACTTGGCCCAAAACAGCTAGCCTATATTAATCTAATGCTTTTTTTCGCCAATTCTTAATTTCAGCGTTCCTCTTTTTTGTAAGCAGCCTTTTTTCTTTGGCTGCTTTAGGAGGTTTGGTGGGCTTTCTTTTTTTCGGTACGATAAAACATTTATTCAGTATTTTATAAAACTTATCTATGGCCACTCTTTTATTACCTAATTGGGTTCGTTCGGTTTGAGAAATTATCTGAAGCAATCCATCATTGGTTAATTGGTTGGAAAGTTTCTCCAGCAGAATCAATTTTTGTTCTTCGGTAAGAATTTGTGAATGAGCAATATCAAAGGTGATTTCAATTTTGGTAGAAACTTTATTTACATTTTGACCTCCACTGCCTCCGCTGCGGCTGGCTTTAAAATTTAATTCCTTTTCTAATTGAAGAGTTTTTAGGTCCATGGGTTAAATTTAGTGATTTTGTAGATATGGCTAAATGCTGAAGGGCGGCAAACCCTTGAAGGTCTGTAAAATATCCAAGAGGTTACGGTTTAATGTGAATTCCTTGCGGAATCAAGCCCGTTTGCACTAAATAGCATAGATAATTCTTCACGCCGAGGAACGGTCAAAAAATCGTATATTTGAAGGGTAGAATGATCTCGAAAGAAACCATAGATGTTATTAAAGAAACGGCCCGTATTGAGGAGGTGGTTGGTGATTTTGTGATGCTCAAAAGAAGAGGGGTGAACATGCTTGGTAGATGTCCTTTTCATGATGAGAAAACTCCCTCTTTCACGGTTTCTCCTACTAAAGGAATTTATAAATGTTTTGGTTGTGGTGTTAGTGGAGATAGTATTAAGTTCGTCATGGAACATGAACATTTTACTTATCCAGAAGCACTGCGATATGTTGCCAAAAAGTACAATATTCAAATAGAAGAAAAGGAAGTAAGTCCTGAATTTCTAGAGGAACAATCGGGAAGGGAGTCCTTATTAATGGTTAATCAATTTGCCGAGAATCATTTTATAGAGAATCTTTGGGAACATGAGATGGGGAAGGCTATTGGGCTCTCCTATTTTCATGAACGTGGATTTACCGATGAAACCGTTAAGAAGTTTAAACTCGGATTTGCCATAGAAGAATGGGATTATTTTTTAAAAAAGGCAACCGAAGCAGGCTATAAATTGGAGTTTTTAAAAACGCTTGGTTTAGTTACCTCGGGAGAAAGGACAGTTGATATGTATCGGGGAAGAGTCATCTTCCCGATTCACAATTTAAGTGGAAGGGTTGTTGGTTTCGGTGCTCGAATTTTAAAGACCAACGAGAAAGCCCCAAAGTATATTAATAGTCCCGAGAATGAGGTTTATAATAAAAGTAAAATCGTTTATGGGATTTATTTTGCTAAAGCTTCCATCATAAAGAATAATAGATGTTTTTTGGTTGAGGGGTATACAGATGTAATTTCTTTACATCAGGCAGGGGTAGAGAATGTGGTATCATCATCCGGAACTTCCCTTACAACCGGCCAAATTGATTTAATTAAACGATATACCCTTAATATTACTATTTTATATGATGGGGATGCCGCAGGCATTAAAGCATCCTTTAGAGGTATTGACATGATCCTCGAAAATGGAATGAATGTGAAGGTGGTATTATTTCCTGATGGAGAGGATCCGGATTCATATGCAAAAAATCATTCACAGGAAGAGTTGGAATCTTTTATCAAAGAAAACGAAAATGATTTTATAAAGTTTAAGGCAGCCGTTTTAATGAAGGATGCGGCGACGGATCCTATATTAAAAGCTGCAGCCATTAAGGATATTGTAAATAGTATTGCGCTTGTTCCAGACGGAATTTTAAGGACTTTGTACATTCAACAATGTAGTGAATTGATGAATGTTCCGGAAAATACCTTAAATAATGAGCTTAATAAAATTCGCCGAGAACTTACCCGCAATAAAATGCGGAAAGATGGTTGGCAAGAAGAAGAAATCATTCCATTACCAACTCAAGAACCTCATGAAAAACAAATTGAGGAAATTGTGTTTAGTTCAGAACCTCACGAAAAAGAAGTACTCCGCTTGTTGTTAAATTATGCAGGTGAAATCATTCAATTTGAACAAATGAGTGAAGATGGGGCTATTGAAATGGTGGATACTACCGTGGGGCAGTATATTACTCAAGATATTTTGACAGACGAAATCTCCTTTAATAATCCTCTCTATCAACTTATATTTGATGAAGTTACAGAGTTGGTGGCATTGCATCATTACGAAGGTTTAACAAATCATTTTCTGCATCATTCTGACGAGGAAATTAGTAAGTTTAGCATAGATCTGTTGACTCAAAAATATGAGGTAAGTGAAAATTGGTTGAATTATCATAACATCATTATTACTACCGAACTATCACAAATGACTAAAACGGTGTTTAATGTTTTATATAATTTTAAAGCAGCCAAGTTGGAGCAGATGATCGAAATACTTAGAAATAAACTAAAGGATGAAGAGGTGGATAGTATTCAATTGTTAACGGATATTCATGATAAACAAACCATTAAAAAATCATTGTCGAATCGGTTAAGTGTTGTGATATGGAAATAAGAAAATTGGTTTTAGGTTTTGGGGCATTTATGTTCATGTTAAATATTACTTCTCAAATTACTCCGCATTTGGATAATCTTTGTGAGGTTTCTTGTATGGAAGGGAAACATCGTGAGGACTTATTTGACGGGGTTCAAAGGTCATTAGTGCCCAATGTATATGATTTGAAATATCATGAAATCTATCTTGAAATTGATCCAGCCGTTGCATTTATTACTGGAAAAATTACTTCTACTTTTTTAGTTACCGGGATGAATGTTGACACCATTGTTTTTGATTTAAGAAATGGTTTAATTGTAGATTCGGTTCGGGTGATTGGATTGGCTTCCACATTTGCACAGATTCCCGGTGATGGACTTAAAATTGATCCTGCCACAAATTTGATTCAAGGAAACACGTATACTACTCTTGTGTATTATCATGGAGTGCCTGGAGGCGCAGCTTATTTTGAGGATCATGGACCATCAAATATTCCGGTGGCCTGGACTTTATCGGAGCCCTATGGTGCCAAGGATTGGTGGCCATGTAAACAATCCCTCAATGATAAAATTGATTCGATTGATGTAATTGTAAAAACACCGGATACTTATAGAACTGCCAGTAATGGAATATTAAAAAGTGAAATTTCAGCAGGAGGATTTAATACCTGTCATTGGAAACATCGCCATAAAATTCCTGCTTATCTGATTTCATTTGCGATCACCAATTATTTGGATTATTCTGATTATGTGCCTTATTCGGCTACCGATTCAATACAGGTGTTGAATTATGTTTATCCTGAAAATATTTCTACTGACATGACAGCATCCTCAAGTATCAGGGATCAAATGCCCGTTTTTAACGAACTTTTTGGACTGTATCCTTATGCCGATGAAAAATATGGACATGCCGTTACTAATATTGGCGGGGGAATGGAACATACTACCATGTCTACCATGATTGGTTTTAACTATGAAATCATGGCTCACGAAGCGGCACATCAATGGTTTGGGGATTTGGTAACCTGTAAACGTTGGGAAGATATTTGGCTCAATGAAGGATTTGCCACCTATTGTACAGGTATGATTTATGAGAACTTATTTCCAACGGTTTATTGGCCAGTTTGGAAAACGAATAATTGGAATTATGTAATGAGTCAACCTGGGGGATCAGTAAAAGTAAGTGACACCGCTAATGTTGGAAGAATTTTTAGTAGCAGATTGTCTTATAGCAAGGGAGCTTATGTATTACATATGGCCAGATGGGTTATGGGAGATACTGCCTTTTTTGAAGCTGTAAATAATTATTTATATGATCCTTTATTGAACCATGGTTACGCTATAACCGAAGATTTAAAGGCACATTTTGAAGCTACTCATGGAAGCAGTTTGACTTATTTTTTCGATGATTGGTACAGCGGAGAAGGTTATCCCACTTATCAGGTAAATATGGACTATAGTACCCTTGGTGATGGAGGTGTAACTTTTACCTTGAATCAAACGCAGTCTCATCCATCGGTATCCTTCTTTGAATTACCGGTTCCCATCAAAATTTTTGGACCCTTTGGTCAAGACACCACCATTGTTTTAAATAATACTGTGAATGGCGAACAGTTTACTGTTTATCCTGGATTTTGGGTAGATAGTATACAGTTTGATCCGGAAAAATGGATCTTGGCCAAGTTGTCTGGAATTACTATTGGTATAGAGAATGAAATAAGTTTTTCGGCAGCCATTTATCCCAATCCGGTTAATGATTTTTTACAAATACAACTTCAATCACCTACTGGAGAAATTACCATAAATGTGCTAGACTTGAGTGGTAGAATGGTTCAGGCCCATCGATTTGCAGATGGTACAAGTTATATGTTGGATGTGAATCAACTTTCATCAGGAACTTATATTCTCGAACTAATTTCAGATAACGCTGTTTTGCGAAAGAAGTTTATTAAACAATAGAAACTGGCAATTATCATTTTTTTACTCATTAACCAACCTACTTTTGTAGTAACCATTTAAATTGTCTATGACTCCCCAATATATTACTGCAGAAGAAGCCGTTTCAGTTATTCAAAGCAACCAACGTGTATTTATTCATGGGGCTGCTATGACACCCTTGGTTTTAATCGACGCTATGGTGGCCAGAGCCAGCGAATTGAAAAATGTAGAGATTGTTCATATGCATACAGAAGGGGAAGCGTCTTATGCGGATAATCATTTAAAAGAATCTTTTCACACTAATTCTTTTTTTGTTGCCAATAATTTACGCAAGTCGGTTAACGAGGAAAATGCAGATTATGTACCGATATTTTTAAGTGAGATTCATTTACTTTTTAAAAAGGATATTCTTCGGCCAGATGTGGCGTTATTGCAAGTTTCTGCGCCGGATGCTCATGGATATTGTTCGTTGGGGGCTTCGGTGGATGTTGCCATAGCTGCAGTTCAAACCGCTAAAATTTTGATTGCAGAGGTAAATGAAATGGCGCCTAGGACTCATGGAGCAGGAAGTATTCATATCAGTCGATTTAATTATTTAGTAAAAACAGATCATCCGTTATGTGCTCATTATCCGGCCGTACTTTCGGAAAATGATAAGAAAATTGGAAAAAACGTAGCCTCACTTATTGAAGATGGAGCAACTCTGCAAATGGGGATTGGCGCTGTTCCTGATGCTGTTTTAACGGAACTTGGTGGGCATAAAGGATTGGGAGTTCATACCGAAATGTTTTCGGATGGGATTATTCCATTAGTACAGAAGGGAATAATTACCGGAGAAAACAAAAAAGTTTCGCCCGGCAAAATGGTCACCTCATTTGTATTTGGTTCTCAAAAAATCTATCAGTTTATCCACGATAATCCTGCTATTTCGATGCGTGAAGCATCTTATACGAATGATCCGGGGATCATCCGTCAGAACCCCAAAGTAACTGCCATTAACTCTGCCATTGAAATTGACTTAACTGGCCAGGTTTGTGCCGATTCCATTGGACCTTATCAATTTTCGGGTGTCGGTGGTCAATTGGATTTTATTAGAGCTGCGGCCTTAAGTGAAGAGGGAAAGCCTATTATAGCGATGGAGTCGGTCACCAGAAAAGGGGAAAGTAAAATTGTTCCATTTTTAAAAATGGGAGCCAGTGTAACTACTACCAGGGCCCATATTCATTATGTGGTTACCGAAAATGGGATTGCGTTTTTATACGGAAAAAACTTAAGGGAACGGGCAAAGGCACTTATTGAAATTGCACACCCCGACCATCAGGAAGATTTGACCCGGCAAGCTTTTGATAGGTTTCGGCACCTATAGAAATAATTATAAACCTACTTTGTTTAGATTCTATTGATCTTGCCGTTGGTGAACTCAATATTATAATCTCCTTCCACTCTGAAATATGAACTATGGGGAATATCATCAGTAGGAAACCATCTTCTTTTTTCTTTGTTGAGAATAATAAAAAGTCCATTTTCATCGCCGGCAGCGCAGAATACTTCGAAATCGCCCGAATATATTGGTAAAGGTTTAACCTGATTGATATGATGAAAGGTACGTTCCATGTTATTCACAGGGAGTCCAATTTCACTAATACATAATAAGCTTTCGGGACGAAATGGATTATTGCTTTCTATTTTTAAATTTTTTCTGGCAATAAATTCTACAATATTATTGTCCTTGTCATAGAAGTAAATAGCTTCAGCATTCCAATCGTTGAATTGTTGAATTTCTTTCATATCATCCGTAAGAATTTCAACCCTCTGTTTGAGCCAGGCTAATGCTTCTTTTATTTGATTGGATGGAATATTAAATGCAAAATGATAGGGTGTGGAGGTTTCCCGAAAATAAAATGAAAGGATAGAGGTCCCAATTTTAAAACTACTATGGTCTTCGGTTTTCTCCATTAACTTAAAACCCAAAATATCCTTATAAAAGCTGGTTTGTTCTTCCAGTTGGGCGGTGTATAAAATAAGTCTATTAATTCTCATTGATGATTTCTTTCCATTTATCCGTTTCAGCAAACTCCTTAATCACTGCATTTCTCTCTAATAAAAATCGGGTCATATAATTTTTTAAAAAGAGAAAGTTGGCAAATTTACCTAAAATTCCCAAGGGAGCTGTATAATCGAAAATATCTGCCATAATTGTTTTGGAATGTTTTTCCTCAAAGTGATGGTGGTGATGAAATCTTTTAAAGGCCCCAAAGACTTGTTCATCGGAAAAATGGGTTGGAGATGTTACTTTTGTTATCTTGGAGTGGAGTTGCTGCCTTACACCTAAGTGCACGGCTTCCCAGGTAACCGTGTCACCTTCTTCTACCAATCCGGTTGTTCTTCCAGAAATAGCTTTCTCATGGGTCTTTTGGGTAGTAATCATATGTAGATCTATACTTCTTGAAAGATCAAAACATCGTTTCATTGGAGCGTTAATTTCGGTTGTAAGATGAATAATGGGCATATATCAAAACTACTAAAACTTATGGACACCTGACCGAGGAACCTAATTGAGTATTTGTAAGCCTAAAGACCTTATCATTTTGAGGGGCCTTTATAAAAAGAAACCCTTAATCATCTTAATTTGATGAATAAGGGTTTCCAACGAAATCTAGAAATGCTAATTATTAGTAGGCTCTACCTCTTTGCTTCTGCTTTTTGCTAATTCAATAGCAAATTCTATAAAAACCTTGTAAGCAGAGGTAAAAGTAAAACGATCCTCAGTTACCTTTTCTACAATGTGACGACGATTCATGGCATTAACTAAGGTTCTTCTGGCATCAGAGTCCTTTAATTGTTTATTTGACAAGATCAAATCAATAAATGAAGAATTGTCAAACATCCGATCAACCTCTTCCATCTCAAATTCACTGTATTGAATTTGATCAAGAAAATTTCTCCCATCACGGTCTAACTCGTAACAAATAATAGCGAAAAATATACTGATATCTCTGCTCAAGGTTTCTTGTGTTTCCTGAGAAATAACATATGCGAAATCATTGGTTACATTTAAGGTATAACCAAATGATTCTTTAAAGAAACTTGCATAAAATGCTTCATTTTCTTTAAGGGATTCAAAATATTTTACGGAAGGAAGGATAAATTTACCTGCCATTAAATCTTCAACAATTTCTTTATGATTCTTTGGATATTCCATATTTGAATAATTTGATAATTAATTAAGTATTTTGATTTTTGGTACTGTCATTTTCGAATGTTGAGTTTTAATCTTCACCTTAGAGCCTTTATCTGAAAATTCTTTTTCTAGGTCTTCCTCAAATAATAGGGTACACATGGCAAAAAATTTATCCGCATCTACCTCGTTAAACTCATCCATTAGTTCATTTCTGCACCAGGTGAAGAAATCCTGAACAGGTACTTGTTCTTTTAGTTTAGCTTTTACATTGGTTTTATTAAAAATCCATTGTTCATGTGATTGTGGATCTTCCTCAATAAATACCTCTTCTTCATCCATAAATTGTTCAAAGAACTCCTTGGTATGAAAGAATAGATTTTTGCTGTATGCAGCACTTCTTCCCGATTTAAGAAGCTTGGGTGTTGTTACCTTATATGGGTTTCTTAAGAACTCAATCCAACCTGTTAAGATCATCGATTCTGTTCTGATTCTCTCTATTAATGGAAGAAGCTCGTTGGTGAGGATTTTTGATTGACGTAATAGATCATCGTTGGTTTGAATTAACTGGTTGTATAATTTTTCAAATTGAGTACGAATACCTTCCTCATCAAAATTCAACCTTCTTTGATTAGCAAAATCAGAAATTTCTAATAATTTGTTAGCTACCGAATCTGGATGGTTTACATTTAAAACTGTATTTAAAGGAATGATGTAATATTCAATCCAAAACGAAGCTTTATGAACCTTTACCCGATAGTCAACTTTATCTACATTGGCTTTAAGTTCACGTGTTTCATGTAATAAACGTACAGTGTTTTTCTCCACTCCATCTAAAAATTCCCGAATTTGTGTCTGAAGATTAATGATCCTTTCACTTAAAATCATTTTATCTCCATTCACTCCATCCTTTATTTTACGATATAATTCACTCATGCTCATGAAATATTTCTCGAATGTTTCAGGAAGCATGGGTTTAAATTCGTACAAGATGAATTCCATTAATTTATAATAGACATCTCTTAATTCATAGTCCGAATTAATCGAGCGAAGGATTTTATAGTCCTTAAACTGCTGTGTAATGTCGTGGTCATGACGACTGCAAATATCACTCAACTCCTCATGTCTGATAATACCTTCTTTATTTTGAATGGTATATAATTCTTTAATGATGTCGTAGTAATTTGCTAAGAATCTTAAAATACTAACCGGTTCTGCCTTTATCATTTTTTTGATGGTTAAATGTTAGACATTAAACTCTGTCAACAGACACAGCATTTTGATTTTCGTTTACAGTAATCTTACCTTTTGTATTTCTATAGATGAAATAGTATTTACTAAATCCATCATAAGGTTGAGGAGCAGCAAAGATTGGAATGAAGTTATGATCCTTGCAAAATTTAACCAATTCCGGACGGTTTTGCTCATCTATTGTTCCGACCTCATCGATAAACAAGGCGATTTTGTTTTTAGTATCATTAATGGCCAATCGATTAATAATACTCATTACAATCACCAAACGAATCATTCTATCCGTTCCATCAGATTCAACTTGATTTTTCAAATCCACTTTTTTCAAATGTCCCTTTAACATTAAGTGAAGTTCAATATCAAAGATCTCATCAAAGTCAATTTTTTTACCGCTATCTAAATATTTATTGAGGGTTTCCAATTGTTCACGATGTTCTCCGCTATCGAAGTTGAATTGACTTCTTAAATCCTGTATTGAGGAAATTTTAATTAAATCATCCATGATTCGCTTATTCTCAACCAATTCAATTTTTAATGAATCAATGTCGGAAATTTTGGTGGTTGCCAGTTTCTGATTGAAACGTGAATAAACAAATTCTTTAAACTCGTTATATCTGCGAATTAAATTGAATGCAGGATTAGCAAACTGTGTAGAGATACTTTGTAATAAACCTTCGATTGATTTTTCTTTATCTTCTAAACAAGCGATTTCGTCTTCAATAAATTTAATGAACTGCTCTTCGTCGGCCAATCCACTGTTCATTTTATATCGCAGACTATCGAACATTCTATCCTTATTATATTTAAGGGTTTCCCGGTCCTCCGAATGTAAAATGAGTTTTTGGTAAATAACTTCTAAACTTTCACTTGATTCATTTTCAATAGCGTCCAAACCAAAGGTTTCTACTTGCACCTTTTGTCTTCTTAACTCTTCGATACGAGCATCCAATTTATTTTTCTCTTCTTTGCTTTGTTGCAATAAGTTGGTTTTTTCGAATATTGATCTGGTAAGACCTATTAATTCGCGTTCAAGTCTTTCACGTTCTGCAATCAAGTCGTTGAGTTCAGCATTTTGTTGAGCTAATTTCTTTTCAACTTTTGGCAAACCATCTATCAAACGAATTTTTTCATGGATTTCCGCAATGTTTCTTTGAATGCCATGCAATTCTTCTACGGTTTGCTCTAGATGATTGGCAGCTTCGAGTAATTTCTCAGTATCCTGTTTATCATTCTTTAAAAGCTGCAGTTGCTCTTTTAATTCTTCTAAAGAAGGAAGCTCCTTTAGTTCAAAGTTCTTAGGTAGATTGATTTCTCCATCAAAGATTTGAATTTTATTGGAGGTCTTGGTGATTTTCTTTTTGATCAAATCGGCACTTTGTCCGGCAAAATCCTCCGAAAGAATCGTATATAATAATTTCTTATCAGCTTGTTTATCTGTTAAATTATGAATTAGTTGGTTGTTGAAATTATTAACCTGATTTTCAACTCTTCCTAAATCATGGTTGATTTTTTCTAATTTGGATTCTAGTTGCTTGGCAGAAATTTTCTGGGATTCTAATCGTGTTAAACGAACTTCAATTTCTTTTCTGGTAATGTTTAAGTTCTCTAAACTCTCTTGTAAAAAATCTTTACCCTCAAATGCTTTTACCTCATCTACTTGTTTTTGCAGTTCATGGGTTGATTTCATTAAAGTTTCAGCAAGGGCTGTCTTGGCGCCGATTTGCTGATTTAATGTCTGCTTTTTGGGTTCTAATTCTTCGTTGATTTCAGTTTGTAAGGAAATAATATCCTTCTCTTTCTGAATGATTCGATGGTTAAGTTCGGGCAGAGTAACTGAATAGTTATTGTTAAAGGAATAAATCAATTCAGCTACAATTTTTGTTTTTGCATTGTATTGATTCACAATTTCACGGAAATTTTCAAAATCACCCTGAATGGTTCTTATTACTTTAATCTCATCATTGATTCTTAAAAGATCCGTGATGTCTTTTTTGTTTTTTTGCGAAAAACTCAGTTTTTCATTCTCTCTATTATCAGCAATAATTAAGGCATCTTTCAACGATTTATTGGTAATCAATTTGGAGTTGATTAAATACCTGTAAACTTTACTGAAATTGTTGTTTAGGCCATCACTTTTAACGGTATCCTCTAACCATACAGCGGCATTACTTTCTGTACCTCTTTGATACAAGAAATTAAAATATTCCGATTTGCTTTTGAATTGATATAGTTCTAATCCCTCTTTAGAAACAATATCAGCAATTTCTTCAAATTTTCTGATTTTTTGCTGTTTCTCTACTTTCTCAAAGAAATATTCCTCTCTAAATTCACAATTCAATCGATAATATTCAAGTTCACCTTCAATATCACGTTTCACAATGATGCAATAGGGAGTAAATTTTCCACATTCAAAAATGATATAACTCTGGTTTACCGTAGGGAAATAATGATGAATGGTTTCCTTATCTCCTTTACGATTACCCGAAAATGACATTCGGCTTCCATCTACGATGAATAAAAAGTTAAGGGCATATATTAAGGTGGATTTACCAATATTGTTGGGTCCTACCAGTTGGATGGAATCACAATCATCCAAAAGCATTTCGGCTTTTGAGTAAATGCTTGAATTTAAGATCACTAATCGTTGTAGCATGGTTCAAAATATTTAACTCTCAAAAATAAGAGAAGAGCCCGTCTAAATGAATACTCAGGAGGTGTATAGCCTATTAAACCATCAACATTTTGCTAACAAATTGAGAATTTGTCAATACTTTGTTAGTAAGTGGACTTGTGGATAAGGATGAAATTTATTAATGTAATTCGTTCAGTACACTTTCATTATTGTATATTGGTGCTTCATGCATCCGACAATAAAATTAGCAAGTGATTGGTTCAAGACTTTAGGGTGGCAACCACAGGATTTTCAATTGGCCTCCTGGCAAGCTTTTGTGGATGGTAAAAATGGTATTGTAAATGCCCCCACCGGTAGTGGAAAAACCTATTCCATCTTACTTCCGGTCATTTTGCAATCTCTGAATGATCCAGGAAATGGGATACGAATTATTTGGATTACTCCCATAAGAGCTTTAGCCAAGGAAATTAAAATATCCGCAGACAAAGCGTTATTGGGACTGGGTGTTGATTGGGGAGTTTCAATTCGTACCGGAGATACAAGTATTTCGGATCGAAAAAAACAGAATAAAAAGCCACCTGAAATTTTAATTACTACACCCGAAAGTTTACATATTTTGTTAGCAACCAAGGGGTATGCTAACCTATTTGCGAATTTAAAATGTTTGGTCGCTGATGAATGGCACGAACTCATGGGTTCCAAAAGAGGTGTTCAGGTTGAATTGGCTTTAAGTCGACTAAAAGGTCTTCAAGAATCATTAAAAATATGGGGAATTTCTGCCACCATTGGTAATTTGGATCAGGCGATGGATGTACTTTTGGGGGCCGATTCTGCAAATGGAGTACTCATTCGTTCATCCATTAAAAAGGTACCTTTGGTAGAAACTATTGTGCCTGATGATCTTGAAAAATTTCCATGGGGAGGGCATCTGGGAACCAAATTATTAGATAAAATTTTACCAGTATTACATCAAAGTAAAACCACTTTAATTTTTACGAATACCAGATCTCAATGTGAGAATTGGTATCGTAAGATTTTGGAGGCTGATCCGGACATGTCTGGTTTGATTGCTATGCACCATGGAAGCATCTCTCAGGAAATTAGAAATTGGGTAGAGGAACAGTTATATATAGGAAAGTTGAAGGCGGTCGTTTGTACTTCTAGTTTAGATTTAGGGGTGGATTTTCGACCTGTTGAAACCATTATACAAATTGGTGGTCCTAAGGGGATTTCCCGCTTTTTGCAACGTGCAGGTAGAAGTGGTCATAGACCTGGTGAAATCAGTAAAATTTATTTTGTTCCTACACATAGTTTGGAAATTGCAGAAGGAGCCGCTTTAAGATCTGCTATTGAGCAAGAAATTATGGAAGATAGAATCCCATATATAAGGTCGTTTGATGTTTTGGTTCAGTATTTAATCACTTTGGCTGTTTCTGACGGATTTGAACCTAAATCTGCATTAAAGGAGATTAAATCAACCCATTCCTTCGCATCTATATCGGATGATGAGTTTGAAGAGGTATTGCAATTTATTACTACAGGAGGTACTTCCCTTCATGCCTACGACGAATATCATAAGGTGGTTTTTGAAAATGGTAAAATTAAAGTGAATGACATACGAATTGCCAGGCGTCATAGACTATCTATTGGAACTATCGTAAGTGATGTGATGATCAAGGTAAAGTTAATGGGAGGGCGAAATATCGGTTCCATTGAAGAAAGCTTTATCGGCCGACTAAATCCTGGTGACGTATTTGGGTTAGCTGGTTTAACGTTGGAGTTGCAAAAAATAGAAGGAATGACGGCGTATGTCCGTAAATCCCCCAACAAAAAAGGAATGATTCCAAGCTGGGGAGGAGGAAGATTACCTCTGAGTGCTCAACTGGGAGATGTTTTACGGCAGGAAATATATTCAGCTTATGGTAAAAGTAAACATCCTGAAATACAAGCATTAATGCCATTGTTTAATCTGCAAAGGAGTAGAAGTATTTTGCCTAGTGAAAATGAGTTTTTGATAGAAAAGTTTAGAACGGATGAAGGGGTGCATGTATTGTGTTATCCATTTGAAGGTCGTTTTGTACATGAAGGAATGGCTGCTCTATTAGCCCATCGTTTGGGTCATATTGGGAAATTTACATTTTCCATTGCAATGAATGATTATGGTTTCGAATTATTATCTGATCAGGATATCCCAATTGAATTGGCTGTTGATACAGATATATTTTCAAACGAGCATTTGATGCTGGATATTCAGGCCAGCATTAACAGTAATGAAATGGCTAAACGTAAGTTTAGGGATATAGCAACCATTGGGGGATTGGTGTTTACAGGTTATCCGGGAAGTCAAAAGGCTGATAGACATCTTCAGTCAAGCAGTCAACTATTTTTTGATGTATTTATGGAGCAAGAGCCGAATCATTTATTATTGCGGCAGGCTTTTGAAGAAGTTTTTGAATTTCAGTTAGATCAACAGCGTATGAAAAATGCGTTGGACAGAATCCAAAGCCAAAAAATTATTATTAAATATCCTGATAAGCCTACTCCATTTGCTTATCCAATTATGGCCGAAAGAATTAGAGAAAGTTATAGTAACGAAAGCCTGGAAGATAGGGTAAGAAAAATGTTGTTACAGTTTGAATAATCGTTTAATATTATCTTTACCTTCGAACATATTTAATTATTATGAATATTCAGCATTGGTTTGAGGAAAATCGGGAGTTTTTTTGGGTAATTGGTCGCATTGCTGTTGTTATTGGTTCTGCAATTATTCTTAACTTTTTTGTAAGATATTTTGTTACCAGTTATTTTAAAAGAGAATCTCCTCGAATAAATGTTGATCCTACTACCTATAGTTTTGTAAAAAATGCCTTTACCTTTTTAGTAGTAGTTGTTACCAGTATATCCGTTATCTATATGATTCCGGCCTTTAAACAAATTGCAGTGACCTTGTTTGCTGGTGCTGGCATTGTAGCGGCAATTGTGGGATTTGCTTCACAAGCCGCTTTTTCAAATATTGTAAATGGTATTTTTCTAGTGATTTTTAAACCTTTTAGAATTGGGGATCTTATTGAGATTGGAACGAAACAGGAATATACGGGTCGAGTGGAGGACATTACCTTAAGACATACAATTATTAAGAATTTCGAGAATAAGCGAGTGATTGTTCCTAATTCGGTGATCAGTAATGAAATTATCACTAATAGAAGTATTGTTGATGAAAAAGTGATAAGGTATTTGGATATACTTATCAGTTTTGATGCAAATGTTGACAAGGCTATTTCCATAATTCAGGAGGAATGTGAAAAACATCCAATTTTTATTGACTCCCGAACTCCTGAAGCCAAGGCGGCCAATGAAGATGTGGTGGAAGTAAGGGTTATGCGTTTTGCTGAATATGGGATTCAGTTAAGGGCTTATGTTTGTGGTGAAAATTCACCTGAATCCTTTGTCCTCGTTACGGATCTTTATAAGATTATTAAGAAACGATTTGATCAGGAGGGTATCGAAATTCCGTTGCCTTATATGAATGTGATAATTAAAAATCCATCTGGCAAACAACCATGAGAGGTGAAAAAAAGAATTACATTTTCCGAAAGGAGAAACCGGAACGCAAGCATGTGATAAAAACGGGGCAACCCCCTGGAGCATTGCATTATACGGGTGATAAAAAGGATACAAAACCTTTAATAACAGCTATTCAGTACAAAGAGGATCGTGTTGTAGAACATACAGCAGAGTCCCTAATCGAACTTAAAGATAAACTCGAATCCGGTTATACAACTTGGATTAATATCGACGGTGTTCACGATTCGAGAATTATTAACGACTGTGGTTCAAATTTCCAAATCGAAAATTTATCCATGGAGGATATTATGAATGTGGAAAGTCGGCCAAAGTTTGAAGAATTCGAAGATTATATTTTCATCATTATTAAGGATATGCATTGTACCTCAGATGGTGATTTTGGAATGGAGCAAATTAGTATGGTGGTGAAGGAAAATTTATTAATAACTTTTCAGGAAGAAGTTGGGGATGTTTTTGATGGAATTAGAGGACGTATTAGAGGAGGCACATCTAAAATTAGATCGCGGGGAATTGATTATTTAGTCTATGCCTTAATAGATGCTATTATCGACAATTATATTGTAATTACTGAAACATTTGACCATTATTTGGATGATCTAGAGGATACTTTATATGGGTCTACACATAGGAGTCAATTGAACCAAATTAAGGATGCCAAAAAACATTATAATACCTTAAAACGCATTGTGCATCCTATGAAAGATGTGGTTTATAATATGTATCGTACCGAGCATAAACTTGTTACCAAACGAACACATATGTATACAAGGGATTTGTATGATCATGTGACAAGTATTGATGATACTATTTCTCAATCGCGGGATAAGGTATATGGTTTAATGGGGATTTATCAATCGGGTACCAACAATACCATGAATACCATCATGAAAACCTTAACGATTGTTTCTGCCATATTTATGGCACTTTCACTTATTGCGGGTATATATGGGATGAACTTTAATACCGATGCTTCAAAATTTAATATGCCGGAACTAAATTGGATGTATGGGTATCCAGCGGCTTTAGGTTTAATGGCGGTTACTGCTATTGGACTTATTATTTACTTTAGGTTTAAGAAATGGCTTTAAATAGCTAATAAATATACGCAACATAATTCTATGGTTCCGGATCTCTTTTCTTTTTAAGATTAATCTAGAAGGAATGCGGTTAAACTTTCAAGTTGAACTAATATTTAACTGTCTGGGGATTCAAAAAACAATCATTTAGTGTTTAGAATGGCAGGGTCTTGTTTTGTAATCTGCCATACTGAAGTGTATCGGATAGAAAAAAGAGCGTCCCGGGTTTTTAATACTTGGGTTTTGTCGGGTCAGCCGCGAATTGTTTGCTAAAGAGAGGCCGTTTCATGGAACATGATTTTTGGAACTAAATCGATTATTCATTAGTGAATACCTAATATTGGTGAGGGTTCTGGCCATTTTTAGGTATGCGTTAATTTCGTGGAACATAAATTTTCTTATTTAGAATCATTTTAAATAAGCAAAGTCCTTCATTTTTTTGGCTGTACGCATACGAAATATGGATGATTGTATAATTTTGCACACTGAAAACTTGACCATATTTTAACAAGTTTCAACAATTGGAAAATTTCTATGAAGAGCGAAAGATCCTCCACTTATCACCACTTAAAAGCCCTACTGGTCGCATTTTTATTGGTGATCACCACAGCCCAATCATGGGCAGCCGGTAATCCGGATAACGGAAAAACCTTATTTAAAGCTAACTGTGCCCGTTGCCACTACATAACCGACCAGAAATTTGTTGGTCCCGGTTTGGCAGGCGTTAAAGGTCGTTGGTCCGATGAGGCAAATCTGGTTAAATGGATTAAGAATTCTGCGGATTTCTTAAAAACAGGAGATAAGTATGCCAACGATTTGTTTGCTGCTTATAATGGTTCGGCCATGCCTGCCTTTAGTTTAAAAGACGAGGAAATTGCAGACATTCTTGCATATATCGAAACGCCTCCGGTTGATCCCGGGATTAAAGACACTACTCAAGCAGGCGGCGGTGCAGGTGGCGGTGCAGGTAAAGGGACCAATAAAAATTTGGTACTTATCATATTAATTGTTGCAGCCATTGTTTTATTGGTAGTGGCTCGTGCATTAAGTAATGTAAGCCGATCAATCGATAATTTAAGTCGCAAACAAGCTGGTGAAGATTTACATCCAGAAAGAAAACCTTTTGACTTTTTTACCAATATCTGGAAGTGGTTGGGTAACCATAAAAAATTCGCTTTATTACTTGGTATAATAGCCAGTTCATGGTTGGCTTATGAAGCTTTTGTTGGATTAAGTGGAATTGGGGTTTACCAAGGTTATAAGCCGCAGCAAACCATTAAATTTTCTCACGTTACCCATGCCAAACAAAATGGGATCGATTGTAAATATTGTCATTCAACGGTAGAAAAATCTCGTCATGCTAGTATTCCTTCTTCGAATGTTTGTATGAACTGTCACAAGGCAGTTAACAACGGGCCGAAAACAAAACGTGCAGAGATCACTAAAATTTATGCAGCGATTGGATGGAACCCTGTTGATTTGAAATACTTTGATAACTATGCTTCGATGAAGAAAGAAGATGTGGAAAAGGTATTTAAAGAATGGTTGGTTGATGAACCAGGTGCATTTGAACCGGTAAAAAATCAAATTCAACAACCAGTAAAATGGACTCAGGTGCATGTTTTACCTGATCACGTATTCTTTAGCCATCAACAACACGTGAAAGTTGGTAAAGTAGAATGCGCCGAATGTCACGGAAAAGTTGAAGAAATGGAAGAGGTTCAGCAATTAGCTCCACTTACCATGGGATGGTGTATTAATTGCCATAGAAAAACGGAAGTTCAATTTGCCAGCAATGGTTATTACGATAGGTTACATACTTATTATAAAGAACATTATGGTGAGTATGAAATGAAAAAAGGACAGGCCTTTACCGTTGAAAAAATCGGTGGTTTAGAATGTTCAAAATGTCATTATTAATTAATTAAAATAACATCCATAAGGATCAAATCATATGAGTAACAACAAAGTTTACTGGAAAGGTTTCGAAGAACTGGAAAATGATGCAGAGTTCCTTAAGAATAAGGAAAAAGAGTTTGTTCACGACTTGCCAATGGATGAATTCCTGGCGGATGAAAAAACGGCTACATCTAATACAAACCGTAGAGATTTCTTGAAATTTTTAGGTTTCAGCGTTACCGCTGCTACCCTAGCGGCTTGCGAAACCCCAATTAAAAAAGCTATCCCATACGTAATCAAACCTGAAACGGTTACCCCTGGTGTTGCTAATTACTTTGCATCAGCCTATTATGATGGAAGTGATTTTTATGGTGTTTTGGTAAAAACCCGTGAAGGTCGTCCTATTAAAATTGATGGCAATAAATTATGCCATGTAACGAAGGGAGCAACTAATGCAAGAACTCAAGCCTCTGTTTTGTCGTTATATGATAATAAGCGTGCTAAATCTCCAATGAAGGACGGTGCCCCAATAACTTGGGAAGCTGCCGATACAGAGATCAATCAGAAGTTAACTGATATTGCTACCAAAGGTGGTAAAATCGTTATCCTTTCAAATACTGTTGTTAGTCCTTCTACCAATTCGGTGATTAAGGATTTTACTACAAAGTTTACCAACGTACAACATATACAATATGATGCCGTGTCTTATTCTGCAATAAGAGAAGCGAACCAAGCATCATTTGGAAAATCTGTTATTCCAGGATATCATTTTGATAAAGCATTAGCGGTAGTATCGTTTGGTGCTGACTTTTTGAATGGATGGTTGATGAGTGGTGTTTACGAAAAACAATATGTTGTTAATCGTAAACCTGAAGCTGGTGTAATGAGTCGTCATTTCCAATTTGAAGCGATCATGTCTTTAGCTGGTTCAAATGCTGACTATAGAACCATGGTAAAACCATCTGAGCTAGGGGTTGGATTAATTGCTCTTTACAACTATATCGCTGCAAAATCAGGCAAGCCTACTGTTAGTGGTAGTAAAGTAGATTTTGAAAAAGAAATCGCTGCTGCAGGTGATTATTTATTAGCCAACAAAGGAAAGGCTTTAGTAGTTTGTGGGTTGAATGATGTAAATGCTCAATTGATTACCAATAGTATCAATGATATGTTAGGTGCTTATGGTAACACCATAAATTTAGATCATTCAGTTAATTTATATCAAGGTCAGGATAACGAAGTAATGGGTTTAATGAAAGGTTTAGCAGATAAAACTGTTAAAGCGGTGATCCTTTACGGTACCAATCCGGCTTATACCTTACCTAACGGAGAAGAATTTAATAAAGCATTAGCGAATGCTGAATTATCAGTTTCATTTGGTGATCGCTTAGAAGAAACGAAAGTTCAATATTTATGTCCAGACCATAACTATCTGGAAAGTTGGAATGATTATAGTCCGGTGGCGGGTCATTATGTGATTCAACAACCAACTATTCATCCTCTTTTTGATACCAGATCAGCTCAAGAGAGTTTATTGGTTTGGGCTGGATTTGCTAACAGATCTAATAAAACCGGTAACGGTTATAGAGAATATATCAAGGCCTATTGGAAGACCAATTTATTTGCCGGTTCTGGCTATTTAACTTTCGATGAGTTTTGGAATACAACTTTGCATGATGGTTGTTTTGCTTCTGGTGGACATCCGGTTGTAACCGAAGTGCATCCTAATGTGGATCAATCCAGCCATGGAGGAGAAACTACCACTGAAACAGTAGTTGAAACAACCACCGTAGTTAGCGGTAATCTTGGTGATGCTGCTGCAAAAATGGTGGAGATGCAAAAAGCCAGCAAAAGTTGGGAAGTAGTATTATACGAAAAAGTGGGAATGGGTACCGGTACTCAATTTGCCAATCCAATTTTACAAGAATTACCAGATCCTATTACAAGAGTTGTTTGGGATAACTATATCACCATGTCTCCTGAAGATATGGATAAGCCAGAGTTTAAGTTCAATAAAATGATGGGTGAAATGCAATGGGCAAGTTTTGCAACAGTTTCTGTAAACAAAACTTCTGTTGATTTACCAGTAGTTGCTGTACCAGGTCAAAAACCAGGTACTATTGGAATTGCTTTAGGTTATGGTAAGGTTTTTGGCAAGAATTTAGCCGTTTTCGGTAACAATAGCGATGATACCATAGGTAAGAATGCTTATCCGTTAATGAGCACTTCTGGTAATTATTTAATTAATGTTGCTTTAAATGCGAATGTTGTAAAAACTGAAAAGCAACCTAAATTTAAATTAGCAAGCACACAAACTCATCATACCATGATGGGCCGTGACATCATTAAGGAAACTTCTTTAAAGGAATACAAGATCAATCCAAGATCTGGTAATCCAAAGAAGACCATGCATACCAATGTGAAAGATTTGGCTCCACATGGACATACCGATATTGATAAAATCGATTATTGGAAAGATTTTAAAATGATTAATCACCGTTGGGGATTGTCTATTGATTTAAATTCTTGTACTGGTTGTGGTGCTTGTGTGGTTGCTTGTCATGTTGAAAATAACGTACCGGTTGTAGGTAAAAGAGAGGTTCACGTTTCTCGTGATATGCACTGGTTACGTATCGACCGTTATTATACTTCTGATGCTGATGATACCTTCCGTTACGAAAGTGGTATCTATAATATCAAACAGGCGAAGGATATGGAAACTCCTGGAAAAAATCCAAGAGTGGCATATCAGCCAATTATGTGTCAGCATTGTAACCATGCTCCTTGCGAAACAGTATGTCCGGTATTAGCTACCACTCATAGTACTGAGGGCTTAAACCAAATGACATATAATCGTTGTGTTGGAACTCGTTACTGTGCAAATAACTGTCCATATAAAGTACGTCGTTTCAATTGGTTTAAATACAATGAGAATGAGAAGTTTGATTTCTATATGAATGATGACTTAGGTAAAATGGTATTAAATCCAGATGTTACTGTTCGTGCTCGTGGAGTAATGGAAAAATGTAGCATGTGTGTTCAAAGAATTCAATCTGGCAAATTAGAGGCTAAGAAAGAATCAAGAATGGTAAATGATGGAGAGATTCAAACGGCTTGTTCTGATGCTTGTCCTACAAATGCCATCATCTTTGGAGACTACAATGATGCTAAGAGTAAGATTCATGAAATGGAAAATTCTAATGAAAGATCTTATAAATTATTAGAAGAGATTGGAATTAAGCCAAACGTAATCTATCAAACCAAAGTGAGAAATGTTGAAGAAGAATATAAACATTTCGAAGAAGCGCTTCATGAAGGTGGGGAAGATCATGGTGGTGAACACCAGGAAGAAAAACATGAAAGTGGTTCTGAAGAACACGGAGGTCATTAATAATATATTGAATATTTAAAAGCTTAAGAGCATTATGAATATAGAGTCGCCAATTAGAGAACCGTTAATCCTGGGAGACAAAACGTATCACCAGATTACTGAGGATATCGTAAAACCAATCGAGGGAAGAGCCAATAAAATGTGGTACCTTGTATTTACGATTTCTGCCATGTGTGCTTTGTGGGGAATAGGATTGATTTTCTATACCTTCGGAACAGGTATCGGGGTATGGGGATTAAATAAAACAGTAGGATGGGCATGGGATATCACTAACTTCGTTTGGTGGGTGGGTATTGGTCACGCCGGTACGCTTATTTCTGCGGTACTTTTGCTGTTCCGTCAAAAATGGAGAATGGCAATCAACCGTTCTGCAGAGGCGATGACAATTTTTGCGGTAATTTGTGCTGCTACTTTCCCGGGGATTCACGTAGGTCGTGTTTGGGTTGTATATTGGTTTTTCCCATTACCAAATCAATTCGGATCTTTATGGGTTAACTTTAACTCACCTCTTCTTTGGGACCTTTTTGCGATCTCAACGTATTTCTCTGTATCATTAGGTTTCTGGTATATTGGTTTAATTCCTGACTTTGCAACGGTTCGTGATCGTCAGGTAATTCCATTTATGAGAAAAATTTATAGAATTGTAAGTTTTGGATGGAGTGGAAACGTTAAACAATGGCAACGTTTTGAAGAGGTATCCTTAGTATTAGCTGGTTTATCAACTCCACTGGTACTTTCGGTACACACCATTGTATCCATGGACTTTGCTACTTCTATTGTACCTGGTTGGCATACAACCATTTTCCCGCCATATTTCGTTGCTGGGGCGATCTTCTCAGGATTTGCGATGGTGGCTACCTTGTTGATCATTATGAGAAAAGTATTGAATTTACAAGAATATATTACCATTAATCACCTTGAATCCATGAACAAAATCGTGATGGTAACAGGATCCATTGTTGGGGTTGCTTATATTACCGAGTTAGTAATTGCTTGGTATTCCGGTGTTCAATACGAACATTATGCATTCTTAAATCGTGCAACCGGTCCATATTGGTGGGCATATTGGAGTATGATGAGTTGCAACGTTATTAGTCCACAATTATTCTGGTTCAGAAAAATTAGAAGAAGTTTGATGTGGTCTTTCTTCTTGTCTATTATCGTAAATATTGGTATGTGGTTCGAACGTTTCGTAATCATTGTAACCTCATTGCATAGAGATTTCCTTCCTTCAAGCTGGACTATGTTTTATCCAACATGGGTGGACGTGGGAATTTTCATTGGAACTTTAGGAATCTTCTTTACACTTTATTTATTATTCTCAAGATCATTCCCAGTAATTGCTATCGCTGAAACCAAGTCAATTTTAAAACAAAGCGGCGATGCTTGGAAGAAGAGAACCGAAAATGATTACGATAAAGTAGCTGAACATCATCATTAATATTCCATATAGCTGAAAATATGAGCAAAAAGGGAAATAGTAAAACAATCTTAGCGGTCTATAATGATCCGGATGAGGCATATGCTGGCGCACAGGCGTTGGTTGGAAAAGGAATAAAAATTCGCGAAATATATTCGCCATTTCCTATCCATGGAATTGATAAGGTATTAAAAGTTAAACCTACAAGGGTTTCAACCATTGCATTTTTCTATGGTGCAAGCGGAACTTCACTTGCCTTATTAATGATTTGGTATATGAATATTTCTGATTGGGCGATGGATATTGGTGGTAAACCAAGTTTTTCATTAACTCAGAATATACCGGCATTTATTCCAGTTACTTTTGAGGTAACGGTATTATGTGCTTCGCACTTAATGAATTTTACCTTCTTGTTTACGTCAAGATTATTTCCTGGATTAAAAAATATGAATCCTGATCCAAGATCTACTGATGATAAATTCGTAATGGAAATTGTATTGGATGATAACCATAAAATGTCAGCAGATGATATTAAAGGTGCCTTACAAGAAACTAAAGTGACCGAAGTAAACGATTCTCAATTATTATATAAAGACTAATTCATCCAGTTACATGAAGATGAAAAAATTAAATATAAGTTTTATCGCGATCGCAGCAGGAATGATTTTGCTGTCCTCATGCAGTAAGGATAAAAATAGCCCCGGATATGAGTACATGGGCCAAACGGATATGTACAGAAGTCCATCATACAAAGCCTTCGAATCAAATCCAGTTTTTGAGAATGGCCTTACTATGCAAAATCAAGTTGAAGGAACTATTCCTCATTCTGCAGACAGGGAAAAAATGATTAATTATTTCCCATTTGCTTATGCAAATACTCCTGCAGGAAGAGATTCTGCCATTGCTTACTTAAAGAATCCTTTAGCGAAAACTGAAGAGAACTTGAAGCAAGGTGAATATAATTATGGAATTTATTGTGCTGCTTGTCATGGTAAAAAAGGAATGGGTGATGGACCAGTAGTGACTTTGCTTGCCAAAAGAGATAATATGGGCTTGTTACCACCTGCTTATAATTCTGAGGCTTTAAAAAATGCTACTGAAGGTCAGATTTATTATGCTACCCAATATGGTAGAAATAATATGGGGTCATATGCTTCTCAATTAAGCGCCTATGAAAGATGGCAGGTTACCATGTTTGTTCAAACCTTACAAGGGGGTGGAGCTCCGGCTGATTCTTCAAGTGCTCCTGCAGATACATTAGCAAAAAAATAATTAGATTAAAAAGCATTCAAGATGAACTATACATTCGGCGGAAAAACAAAGATTTTAAGCATCGTCCTGATGGTTGTTGGGTTAGCCGCAATCATATATGGTGCCGTAGCTACACCTGAAAGATTATTACCTAATTTATTATTGAATGGTTTTCTTTTTACAGCCATTGCAATAGCGGGCACCGTATTCGTTGCCGTGCATTATGCCGGACAAGGAGGTTGGTATACTGCCGTTAAAAGGGTGCCTGAGGCTTTTACTTCGTTCTTACCAATCGGTATGATCGTTTTATTGGGTTTAATTTGTTTTGATATGTTCTCAACAAGCGAAACCTTTAAAATTTGGGAATGGATGAATCCTGAATTTCAAGAATCGGATCGAGTTTATAAAAATTCTGGAAAAGCCGCTTGGTTAAGTAATGGTTTCTATATAGCTCGTATGATTGGTTATATGGCTATCTGGATTGGATTTTCATTTTACTTAAGAAAATTATCTCGTCAAGAAGATGTTATTGGCGGGGTTGGTAATCACAGAAAATCCATGATTGCCAGTTCTATTTTCTTGGTTTTATTTGGGGTAACTTCTTCCACATCTGCTTGGGACTGGTTAATGTCTATTGATGTTCATTGGTTCTCTACTTTATTTGGATGGTATGTTTTCGCTGGTTTATTTGTTAGTGGAATTTGTATGATTACGCTCATCGTATTGCATCTGAAACGTCAAGGATTAATGCCTTGGGTTAATGAGAATCACGTTCACGACTTAACTAAATTCATGTTCGGGATAAGTATTTTCTGGACCTACCTATGGTTTTCACAATATATGTTGATTTGGTATTCTAATATTCCTGAAGAGATTAATTATTTCCTTGAGAGATTTAATACCAATTATCGATACATTACCTTAACTGCCTTGATCCTTAACTTCGTGTTCCCATTATTGGTTTTAATGCACAGATATGCTAAACGTAGTTTCGGTTTGGTAACATTTGCAGCGTGTATCATTATTTTCGGTCATTATCTGGATTTATTTCAAATAATAATGCCTGGTACCGTTAAAGATAAATGGGCAATAGGATTTACTGAATTAGGAATGTTTGCTGGGTTTATAGGTTTGTTCTTGTTTGTAGTGCTTGGAGCATTAAGTAAACATGCACTTGTCCCTAAAAATCATCCATTCCTTAATGAAGCAAAACAACATCATATTTAATATTGATATTTAAAATTATAGAGAGATGTACATGAATATTCTTTTATTATTGGTTATACTCCTTACAATTTTCACCTGCTTTAGGTTGATGAAGGTATTTGATTTGGCCGCCAAACTAAGAGGAAGAGAACCTTACGAAATTAGCGAAACAGAGAATAATATCAATGCCTTGCTGATGTTGTTTTCTGTGGTAGGTCTTTCGAGCATGTTTTTCTATTTGAACAGCAACTTCTATGATCCTTCGACATTTTTACCCAATGCCTCTAAGCATGGTATTGAAGTTGACAAACTTTTAAAAATCAACTTTATAGTAATTAGCATTGCCTTCTTATTATGTCAAGTCTTATTATCATGGTTTGCTTATAAATATCGTTATAACAAAAAGCGTCGCGCTACTCACTTTGCACATAGCACCAAATTGGAGTTGATCTGGACCATCTTACCAGCGGTTGTTTTAGTATTCTTAATTGGAAAAGGTCTTATCGTTTGGAATCTTCAAATGTGGCCAGAAAATGACCCGAATAAATTAACCATAGAAATTTATTCACGTCAATTTGATTGGACTGCACGTTTTGCCGGAGATGATAAAACTCTAGGTGATGCTAACTTTACCATGATTGCTGATGATAATATTTTGGGAGTAATTACCCCAGAAACCATCGATAAGCAATTGGTAAAATGTCAAAAGGATTTGAAAGAGTTGGATTCCTTATTGAAATACTCTTTCCCTAATGAAAAGAAATATAAGGATCTAAAAAAGGCAAGACGCCGCAAGAATTTCCAAATACAGCGAGTTATTGAGTTTAAAAATAAATCTAAAGATACCGAGTACAAAACCGGATATGATGATGTTGTTCTTCAGCAAGAAATTCATATCCCGGTTGACAGAACAATTGAATTATTGTTCCGTTCTCAGGATGTAATCCACGCGGCTTACTTCCCACACTTTAGAGTGCAAATGTACACAGTGCCTGGAGTTCAAACCAAGTTTACTTTTGTGCCAATTGTTACCACTGCAGCTATGAGAGCTAAATTGGGCAAACCTACTTTTGATTACATTTTATATTGTAACAACATTTGTGGAGCGGCTCACTTTAACATGCAAATGAAAATTGTAGTTGATACCCCAGAAGATTATGCTAAGTGGATGAAGGAACAAAAAACATTTAGAGCTAGCTTATTTCCTGAAGAAATAATAGAAGTAAAAGATTCTGCTACTGCAACGGTGGATACCTTAAAGGTTGATTCAAATGCGGCATTAGCCAACGGTAAATAATTTATAATAACAGGTAGATAAAAGATATCAATATGAGTGAAATGCACACTACACATGTAGACAGCCACACTGGAGCACATCATGATCACGATCATCATGATCACCATCACAAGCAGTCTTTCATTACCAAATACGTATTCAGTCAGGATCATAAAATGATCTCTAAGCAGTTTTTGATTACTGGTATGATTATGGGATTTGTGGGAATGATGTTAAGTATGTTCTTCCGTATTCAACTCGGATGGCCTAATCAGCCCAACCCAATTCTTGAGACATTTTTAGGGAAATGGGCACCAGGTGGAGTAATGGATCCTAACTTTTATTTAACGGCAGTTACTATTCACGGAACCATTATCGTATTCATGGTATTAACTGCGGGTTTATCAGGAACGTTTTCGAACTTATTAATTCCATTACAAATTGGAGCAAGAGATATGGCCTCGCCATTCCTAAACATGCTTTCATATTGGTTCTTCTTCTTATCCAGCTTCTTAATGTTGATCTCTTTGTTTGTTGAAACAGGGGGTGCATCAGGTGGCTGGGTTGTTTATCCTCCATTATCTGCGTTGCCTGAAGCTTCACCAGGGTCTGGATTAGGTATGACCTTATGGTTATTTTCAATCATTGCTTTCATTGTTTCAGTTCTATTGGGTGGATTAAATTATATCACAACAGTAATCAACTTAAGAACAAAAGGAATGTCGATGACTAGATTGCCACTTTCAGTATGGGCTTTCTTAATTACAGCTATTCTAGCATTGATGTCTTTCCCTGTTTTATTATCTGCTGGTTTATTGTTAACCTTCGATAGAAGCATGGGTACCAGTTTCTTCTTGTCTGATATTTTTGTAAGTGGTCAGGCACTTGAACAAACAGGTGGCAGCCCAATCTTGTTCCAGCATTTATTTTGGTTCTTAGGCCATCCAGAGGTATATATTATTTTGATTCCATCATTAGGAATTACTTCAGAAGTTTTAGCGATCAATTCGCGTAAACCTATTTTCGGATATAGAGCAATGGTGGCTTCGATGTTAGCTATAGCCTTCTTGTCATTTATTGTTTGGGGTCACCATATGTATATTACTGGTATGAATCCATTCTTAGGTTCTGTATTCGTATTTACCACCTTGTTGATTGCGATTCCTTCTGCTATTAAAGCGTTCAACTACATTACCACTTTATGGAAAGGTAATATCCGCTTTACTCCAGGCATGCTTTTTGGAGTTGGTGTGGTTTCCTTATTTATCACTGGTGGAGTAACAGGATTGATCCTTGCAGACTCTGCGTTGGATGTGAATCTTCATAATACTTATTTCGTGGTTGCTCACTTCCATATTGTAATGGGTGTTGCATCTATGTTCGGAACATTTGCCGGAGTTTACCATTGGTTCCCTCGTATGTTTGGAAGAATGATGAATAACAAGTTGGGTTATGTGCATTTCTGGCTAACCTTAACTGCAGCTTATGGAGTATTCTTCCCTATGCACTATCTAGGTTTGGCGGGTGTACCACGTAGATATTATAACTATACCTCTTTTGAAATGTTTAATGGATTTGCCGACATTAATATGGTGATTTCTTGTTTTGCATTCTTGGGTGGTTTCGCTCAATTAATATTCTTCTTCAACTTTATTTATAGTTCATTAAAAGGTCCAAAAGCTCCTAAGAATCCTTGGGGTGCTGCAACACTTGAGTGGACTGCACCGGTTGAACATATCCATGGAACCTGGCCAGGTGAAATTCCAACTGTACATCGTTGGGCTTATGACTATAGTCTACCTGGAAAAGAGGAAGACTTTATCCCTCAGGATGTTCCTTATACAGAAGCGGAACTGAAGGAAATGGAAAATCAAAAGCATTAAAATATTAATCCCGACAATATGTCGGGATTTTTTTTGGACAAAATTTTAGGTAATCAGTATCATTCAATTAAACTTTATAATTCATATAGTCTAAGATTCTTTATCTTTGGTTGTTAATACCCTTAAAAACCCGAGCATGAAAACACTATGTACTATTATTTTTACAGTTTTGGTTGCCTTAACCGGATATACTCAACCATTGGGATGGAATCATTCCCAAGTTATAGCAGTAACGGAAAATTCCGGAGCCAATCTTTATGATTATCAATTAAGAATGCATTTTGATTCACAATCTTTGATTGCGGCTGGTGAAATGAATTCTGATTGCAGTGACTTACGCTTTGGTAATTTATGTGATGCAGCTAATTTAAATTATTGGATTGAATCAGGTATTAACTCAGATTCAACGGTAGTATGGGTAAAGTTGGATAGTATTTTGGCTAATGACACCAGAAATATATTTCTATTTTATGGCAACCCATTAGCTACTAGCAACTCATTAGCAACCGGAACATTTTTCGGACCTCATTCAGCAACGGATAGTGTAGCTTCAGGGGGTGCTGGAGGTGTTGCCGATAGCCAACGTGGATTTCGATTCACTCCCAACACGGATCTTCTGGTTACCTCTTTTGGTAAAAGGGAGCCGACTGGCACAACCCGATTTGTTACTCTTTTTGATTTTGTAACCCAGGCAATTATTGCTCAAACACAGGTTTCTGGGCCTGCTGCCCAGTATTCTTATTCAAACCTTGCTTCTCCTATTTGGCTTATTGGAGGAACTCAATATGTTCTAGAACTTTTTCAAGGTGCTGGTGATGGATATTATTTTGGGACTTCCTCACAAATTGGTCAGCACATTACTTATGGTGATATGCGTTATTGTAATAGTTGTACTGAAAATACATTCCCAACTAATACATTGACCAATTATCACTATGGTTATCCTGATCTCTGGTATTATACCCGAAATGTTGTAACCCCAGCTCCTACATTCACCTTAGGAGGCTCATTTTCAGTGAACATTGGACCCGACTCGTCCTATTGTGGTTCTGCTATTTTGGATGCTGGTAATGCCGGTAGTTCTTACCTATGGAGCAATGCCGCATCCTCTCAAAGCATTAATGTTGATACTTCTGGATTCTATTTTGTAACGGTTACAAATCCTCAAAACTGTGTAGCATCCGATTCAATTAATATTGTTATTAACGCCATTCCAACTGTTGATTTATGTGCTGATACCAGTTTTTGTACTAGTGGTAATGTAATTGCTGCCGGTAATGGCTTCGAATTTATTTGGAGCAACTTGGATACTACTCAAACCATCAACGTAAATGCAACGGGCACCTATTCTGTATTAGTTTCTTCTATTGAAAATTGTTTTAACTCGGATACGATTGATGTAAACATCCTAGGACTTCCTTCCGTGGCTTTTGATTTGCTCATAGATACGGTTTGTACAAATTATGCCATATTTGGCCTATCCAACGGTACTCCAGCTGGAGGTGTTTATAGCGGTACCGGTGTAAGCGCAGGTAATTTTGATCCTTCCGTAGGTGTCGGTAATTTTTTATTGACCTATACCTATACGGATCTAAATGGATGCACGAATGATGAAATTGACAGTATCAGGGTAATTGGATGTGCTGGATTAGAAAATGAAAATGATTTGGACATCTCTATTTATCCAAATCCTAATTCCGGTAGTTTTTACATTGAATGCTCAAATATAGATGAAACAAGTATTCTTCGTATTTACGATATCATTGGAAAAAACATTTATTCGAAACCCATGTTTGGAAATATACATCAGGTTAACCTGATTACAGAGCCGGGCACATATATTATTGAAATAGCTACCAGCAAATCAGCAGTGAGGAAAAGGGTCATCATAAAATAGATTAACCTAGAATTATATAAAGGGGAACTTAAAGCGCCCCTTTATATGTAATTCTAATTACAGAATACCCAATTATTGACAGCCTATACCAAGGAAGTTACCTAGTTTATAGAGGTTGTAGAGGGCTAATTGGGAGACGCCCTAAAAATCAACATTTTCCTTATTTTTGTATTCAATATTCACTACATGTCATTACCAAAAAGATATACCATTACCTCTGCATTACCTTATGCCAATGGCCCTTTGCATATTGGGCATATTGCCGGAGCCTACCTGCCCGCGGATATTTATGTTAGGTATTTGCGTCTTTACAAAAGAGATGTAGCGTTTATTTGTGGCAGCGATGAACATGGGGCAGCCATAACCCTAAGAGCAAAAAAGGAAGGTACAACACCGAAAGAGATTATAGATAAATACCATACCATCAATAAAAAAGCCTTTGAGGATTTTGGTATTTCGTTTGATATTTATCACCGTACCAGCGATCCTTTGCATTATGAAACGGCACAAGAAATATTTACCAATCTTTTAAATAAAGGTAAATTAACGGTTGAGACCACCGAACAGTTTTACGATGAAGAGTTCAGCCAGTTTTTGGCCGATAGGTATATTATGGGTACTTGCCCCAAATGTGCTAATTCAAATGCGTATGGTGATCAATGCGAAAAATGTGGAACAGCTTTAAGTCCTACAGATTTAATTAACCCACATTCTATTTTAAGTAAAAAGCCACCAGTTTTAAAAACTACGCAGCATTGGTTTTTGCCCATGCAAGATTCTCAACAATGGGTGGAGGAGTGGATAAGTACCGGAAAGTTTGATGGAATGGAGGCTCCTATTGTTGCGCATGATCCGGATAGCTGGAAAGGGAATGTAAAAGGACAATGTTTAAGCTGGTTAAAGGATGGGTTGAGGCCAAGAGCTATGACCCGTGATTTGGATTGGGGCGTGCCGGTTCCTTTAAAGGATGCCGCCGGTAAGGTTTTATATGTTTGGTTAGATGCTCCTATAGGTTATATAAGTGCAACTAAACAATGGGCAAAAAATAAAGGGATCGACTGGGAGCCCTTTTGGAAAAGTTCAGATACCAAACTTTTACATTTTATTGGAAAGGATAATATTGTTTTTCATTGCATTATTTTCCCAATCATATTAAAAGAAAACGGAGGATATATTTTACCAGATAATATTCCAGCGAATGAATTTTTGAATTTAGAAGGGGATAAATTATCGACATCTCGCAATCATGCGGTTTGGTTGCATGAATATTTAGAAGATTTTCCGGGACGTAAAGATGAATTACGTTATGTATTAAATAGCATTGCTCCTGAGAATGGGGATAGTGAGTTTACCTGGAAGGATTACCAAACTCGTGTGAATAGCGAGTTGCTTTCGATACTAGGAAATTATGTGAATCGGGTAATGGTTTTATACCACAAATACTTTGAAGGTAAAGTTGTAAGTACAACCGATCAATTGGATTTTACAGATGCCTCATTACACGATACCGTAGGAAAAGTTTATGATGCCTTAGGAAAGAATTTGGAGGAGTATAAATTCCGTCAAGCACAATTTGAAGCGATGGAGCTGGCTCGTTTTGGGAATAAATATTTGACCGAGTTAGAGCCTTGGAAATTCTATGCCACTGATCCGGAAAAGGTAAGAGAAATCTTAAACAATCATTTGATATTGATATTGCATCTGGCGGCTGTGATGCAACCTTTTATGCCTGATACTTCTAAGAAAATATTTGCCATGGTAAATATGCCAAAGGATAGTTATGGCTGGGAAGATCACCTCATCATTCCAAATGGACATCAACTGAATCCTGCAGCACATTTGTTTACCAAAATAGAAGATGAGGTAATAGAAAAACAATTGGCCAAATTGGAAGAGGCTAAAAAAATCAATGCAATTCAAGGCGATATACCAGCTCAAAAGGAAAATGTATCCTACGATGATTTTTCGAAAATGGATATTCGGGTAGGAACCATTTTAACGGCCGAAAAAGTGGCTAAAACCAAAAAACTATTAAAGCTTACTATCAACACAGGGCTTGATGAAAGAACCGTTGTAAGTGGGATTGCCGAATATTATTCGCCCGAAGAAGTGGTCGGCCAGCAAGTATTGATCTTGGTTAATTTACAACCACGTATGTTAGCTGGTATCGAATCGCAAGGAATGATATTAATGGCGGAGGCTCCGGATGGTACCTTGAAATTTGTGAATCCTAAGGATGGGAGTTCGCCAAATGGAGCAATAGTAAAATAGTATTCAGCTATAAATACATGGATCCCGACTTTCGTTGGGATCACCCTTTATATTTACAGGGCAGTACAAACGAAGTTTGTGCTGCCCTGTTCCTTTTAAACCGTTATCACGGCGCAGGCCGGGATCAGCTTGTTGAATTATGAAATAAACATTGCATATTTATGTTCGCAATATCACTTTTTTATATACTTTCATCAATTATTATTATTTAATAAATTAATAACCTATGAGTCTATTTAGAACAAAAGCCTTAAGCGATATGCTGGCATCAGCAGATTCGGAAAAGGGCTTAAAACGTACCTTGGGAGCCGGGAATTTAATTGCTCTGGGGATTGGGGCTATTATTGGTGCAGGACTTTTTGTTCGTACGGCCGCTGCTGCCGGACAAGCCGCCGGGCCTGCAGTTACCTTAGCCTTCGTTGTTGCAGCTATTGGCTGTTTATTTGCTGGACTTTGTTATGCAGAATTCGCATCCATGATTCCAATAGCAGGTAGTGCTTATGCTTATAGCTATGTAACCATGGGGGAAATTGTTGCTTGGATTATTGGATGGGCATTGATTATGGAATATGCTTTAGGTGCGGCCACCGTGTCTATTGCTTGGAGTGAATACTTAAACAATTTGCTGGGAGGTGCAATCCCCTACGAATGGTGCCATTCACCCTTCGAGATTTCGAAGGATGGCGTTCATGGTATGATGAACTTACCTGCAATAGGTATTCTTGTTCTTTTAACAGCATTATTAATTAAGGGAACACAGGAATCTGCCTTTATCAATATGATTATTGTATTTGTTAAAGTGGCCATTGTATTGTTATTCATTTTTATTGGATGGCAGTTTATCAACCCAGAAAATTATGCGCCTTATATGATTCCTGAGGGAACATCCCCTGTTTTAAATGCTGCAGGCGAAGTTCAATATAGCTATACTAGCTTCTTTAGACATGGATGGGGAGGAATTATTGGTGGAGCAGGAATTGTATTCTTTGCGTTCATTGGTTTTGATGCTGTTTCCACTGCGGCTCAGGAAGCTAAAATCCTAAGCGTGATATGCCAATTGGTATCCTGGGTTCATTAGTGGTTTGTACCATTCTATATATTCTTTTTGGACACGTATTAACAGGTGTGGCTAACTGGAAAGATTTTGCAGATCCTGCTAAGGGAGGAGAGGCTTCGGTGGTTTATGCCATTCAAAACTTTATGCCTGGATATGGATGGTTGGCAACTGCGGTAACTATTGCCATTCTTGCCGGGTTCTCTTCTGTAATTTTGGTAATGTTAATGGGACAAAGTCGTGTATTTTATACAATGAGCACCGACGGGTTATTACCAAAAGCATTTAGTGCTTTACATCCTAAATTTAAAACACCTTATAAAGCAAATATCATTTTGTTCGTTTTTGTGGGATTGTTTGCCGCATTTGTACCTATACATGTGGCGGGAGATCTAACCTCTTTTGGAACTTTATTTGCCTTTGTTTTGGTGAGTGTTGGTGTTTTAATTATGAGAATTAAATCACCGGAAATAAAGCGACCTTTTAGAACTCCATTTGCACCAGTAGTAGCAGTTTTAGGAGCATTAATCTGTACCTTGATGATTGTTGGTCTTGATCCTCAAACCCTATTAGTTGCAGCCATATGGATGCTATTTGGTTTAGTTATCTATTTCGCATACGGACGAAAAAGATCTAAGCTTCACAATCCAGTTGAGATTATGCCTACCGCTTCTGACTTTGAATCAACCGATGAAAATCGATAGATATATTTTTCAATGAAATAAAAAAGCCAGAAGATTTCTTCTGGCTTTTTTATTGATGCTTCAATTTGCTTATTTTTTAAATAATTTCTCCAACTCCGAAAAATTAGGAGAATAACTAATATTTCTTTTTAGTTCATGTTGATAAATTAGAAGGGATAGATTTTGTAGAAAAGGCATTCCAACATCAGCATAGTCATATTTGTTATCTAACATTATTCCATCCTTGTTAACATAAATGGTAGCGGATAAAAAGAACTCTCTCTTGTTTTTAAAATCTGCCACATAGGCCGTTTCGGAAAGGAAACCATAGGCCATGGCTACTTTATTAAAGATTCGAACATGGGGCAAAATTTTGGCGGATTTACTCTGACCATAAAAGAAATAATTATTATAAGCAGGCCAGTATTCTTTGCAATCGTACAGAGGGTCTTCACATTCTTCAGGATAAACACCTAAATATTTTCTCATTAAATTTAAATCATCCTCGGTTAAATTTAATGAGACGTTTTTAGACAATTGTTGAGGAAAAAATATAACCATCATTAATTGATGAACATGATGGAGTAGGAGGCGATTCGCATTTGAGAAATCCTTACCACCCTTTATTTTTTTTCTGCCATCCATGATATAATTTCCTACCATAAATGTTGAATCTTTGGTATGCTGATATTTTTCGTTGTATTGCTCAGGCTGTCGATAAAGTAAATTACTATCCACATCAAAAAAATTAATTGCATTGGTATATCGATTGCCTTCTTCGTCGCATTCGCTGGCAAAACGTTGAATGATTTTCGAACCGGTAAACCCTAATGCTGCTAATTTATTCTGGATATATTCCTGTCCCAGAAATTCATACAATCTTTTATAGGGCTTATTTTCACTAATAACTAACGTTCGTTTAATATAGTGGGCAACATTGGGGTATTTACAAACACAGGTGGAGTCCCACACCTCCGGTTCCTGGCAATCGTAATTTTGTTCAACTAAAAGGGGCGAATATTTACTTACACCAAATGATTGCAGGTCATTATTTATTTTATCCATGGAGAACAAACAAGCCGGAATCTTAACCAAGCTGGCCGGATTAAAATAATCTTGGTCATTTAATCTCCAAGTATGATTTGTAAAAGTTGGATTATTCTTTTCATCTCGATCTATTTGTGTATAGATGATTTGAATCTTATAAAAATCAGGGAAGTTATAATACGAAGAAAAAAAGGAAGATTGTGTTTTTAATAAACTATCAATTAATGGAGAAAAACTATTTTCGGAAAATGATAGTTGGGAAAACGAAATATTAAAACTGTATAAATAGAAAATCAGGCAACTAAGGGTTGTCTTTAGAATTGGATATTTTCTTATTCGGACTAATTGCATAGATGATTACTCCTAATACTGCAAATCCCAGGCCAACAAATGATTCTATAGGTTTTCTATAAAGTCCAAAGCCCAGCATAAACAAATATATCAAAACAAATACGATGGGTACGAAGGGGTATCCGAATACTTTATAACCATCCGTTGTTGATGAGGTTTTCTTATCCCTGGCCCTCAGTATAAATAGGCCGAATACTGTTAATAGGGTAAATATATTTAAGGTAAACCCAATGAATACAATCACCGATTCGAAACTCGAGGTAATAATAAAGGCAAGGCTGATTAATGACTGCACAAGGATAGCCCTTTGTGGTACCTCAGTAGCTGTTGATTTGCTGAACCATTTAAACAGGCCATGATTTTCGCCCATGCTTTTGGTTACCCTAGGTCCTGTAATAATCATGGAGCTGATACTCGAAACCAACAGGAAGGATATCACCAAACCAATTCCTCCACCAATGATATTTCCAAAAATTTTCGTAGAAAAAATTCTTCCCACATCTTCCTGGCCTTTAATCTCATCAAATGGAAGAACCAGCATAAAGGCCAGATTGAGCAAAATATACAACACCGTTACGATTAGAGTTCCCAACAATAAGCTTCTGGGAATATTTTTTTTAGGATTTTCAATTTCACCCGCTATATACGCCGATGCATTCCAACCACTATATGCATACGAAACAAAGAAGAGAGAGATAAAGAAAGGGCCTGATACCAATTCGGGGAATTTAATTCCTTCTCCAAATGATTGTGAAATAACGGTGGTATCCATAAAGAAGAATCCTATGGCACAAATAATGGTTACAATAGCAATTTTAAAAGTGGTGGAAATATTTTGGAAGATGGCTCCAATTTTTTTGCTCACTAATTGTAAAATAGTTAGTAAAAGCAAAGCGAATACAGCAATTACCTTTGATATGCCCACTTCCATGCCGGCCACGTAAATATTAGAGATCTGAAGTGAATGACTGAAATAAGTACCGAGTGCAATGCATGCTGCAGCAATTGGAGCTGCAAATCCAACTGTAAATGAGATCCAGCCAGCCGAGAAACCAATGGGTTTACCGTAGATCTGCGAAAGAAAATTATACTCTCCACCTGAGCCTTTTAAACGGGTAGCAATTTCAGCATAACAGCCGGCCCCAAATAAGGAAACAATACCACCCAAAAGCCAAAGCCAAATAATAGAATAACCACTGGATAAACCCAGCACCTGAAATCCTAAACTGGTAAATACGCCTGCGCCAATCATATTGGCAACCACAATCATGGTGGCGGTGTAAAGAGAATACGAATTTTTATTCGCCACGCTTACTTAGTTTTTTCCTCTTCATTTTTTACCGTCATATCTTCCTTGCGAATCTGTTTTAAGAAAGGAGTCTTATTAAAATCCCTAACACAGTATTGCAAATTGGATGTACCGATAGATACATTGTACCCAATAAAGAATGGCAATTCTTTTTTATCTTTTCTATTGGCGTAAGCTTCTTTCAAATCAGGTTGATTGTAGTTGTGGAACAATGGGAGTACAGTTGTAAAATTACCCCAAAGTTCAACATCCCATGCTTCATTATTTAAACTACTCCATGGAATCCCGCTATCATCCTGAATAATTACACTAGAAGTGTTTACCATATAATTATGCATTACGCTATAGCCTGGATATTGTGACAAATAAGACGCAGCCTTAAGGAATAAATAATGTCCACCAAAAGTATCTACAAATTTAAACATGGGATCATTTGCCCCATCTTTTAACATAGGATTCCAAATATTATACCCGAAATAGTAAATGGCTTTGTCACTTCCTTTTTCATCGGTAAATTTCACTTTTACACCATACTTATCATTCTTCTCTCCGTAAACTGCTTTGGTATAATTGGGTTTTCCGGTGGCTACATCCAAATCGAAATATTCTATGCCGGTTACTTGATAGCCTCTTCTTACCACATAGAATAATATATTATGCACAGTTCCGTTCAAATGTTTTTTGTTGAAGTCAACACGCATGGAGTTGGTTCTGTAAAAGCCCTTATCGTGGCTCATTCCCATTGCATTGTCATTTTGATATAAATAAGTACCTAATTCATCCTTGCTCATTTTGGCAGGGTCGTTAATGGATCCCGGAGGTTCCAAACCAATTAAAATATAGTTATCTGCATCTGGGAAAAATAAATTAGCATATAAAAAATCTGCCCCACTAAAAGGGTAAAAACATGTTTTGTTTCCCTTTAAAGTGTGATTAACATTTTCCTTGGTCCATTTTAAAATCGGTGCAATTTTATCCTTTTCAAGTTGCGCCCATTCAAAATCCATCGATGCTTTATACTTTTTATAAAAGCCGGTATCAGCGATGTCTTTGTAGTTTTTATTGGTTGGCATTCCTGCAAGTAATCTGGCCAGATCATCCAATTCAGCATCTACTTGTGGAGCAGGTTTAGTTGAAGTTGAATCAACTTTTGTTGAATCATTATTTGAATTTTTGTTGGTGTTTTTTCCGCTTCCACATGCAGTAAATGCTAAAAGAAAAAAGGAGGCATAGATAAGGGTAATTAGTTTCATATTGTTTTTAGTTGTGCCACAAAGATATGCAAAAGACTGGGATGTGAAAATTCTGTTAAATCCATTCTGGTTCGGGGTCGCTATGGTCATGGGTTCGCCCCAACCAAGTGCTGGGACCAGCCTATGGCAGCCCTTCCCATCGCTACTGCAATCTGGTTTGCAACCCTGCGGCTATATCACTACCTTTGCGGTTGATTGAAGCCATAAAATTTCAATCCTTGTGGTTTAAACATTTGCCTAAAAGTTCTTTTAAAAATGGCGCCGTAGTTCAATGGATAGAATAGAAGTTTCCTAAACTTTAGATATGAGTTCGATTCTCATCGGGGCCACTATAAGTTTATCAAGAAATTAAACTTTTTTACATTAAATTCGTTTCAAACTATTTGATAATCGATTTTTACTAGTCCTGCAAATATGAAAAGTCTACTTTATTCATTTTTTTTAATAACCATAATCAGCTTTGGGGTATTTCCTAAAGCTTATGCTCAAAACGTATATATCCCTGATCCTATTTTTAAATCAGTCTTGGTAGCAGATCTTGGTATTAATATTAATGCTGATACAAATATTCAAGAAACAGAAGCCATTGCTTATACGGGAAATTTGTTTTTAGGCGAATTCGGAATTTCTGACCTTACAGGAATAGAAGCATTCGTAAATCTTACTGGCTTAGAATGTGGAGCTAATTTTTTAACCACCCTCAATCTCTCTGCTAATACTGCTCTCCAAACCTTAACTTGTTCAATGAATTCATTAACAAGTTTGGATCTATCAACAAATGTTAATCTATATTATATCTCTTGCGGAAATAATATGCTAACTAGTTTGGATGTATCTAATAATGTAGCCCTTCAATCGTTATATTGTGAGCTTAATAGTTTAACTAATTTAGATCTAAGTAATAATCCTGCGCTTTTGGATATTTATTGTCCAAATAATCAATTAACCAGTTTAGATTTTTCTTCTAATCCATTACTTACTTTTGTTGGTTGTGCAGACAACCTTCTTACTTGTGTTGATATTTCGAATAACCCAAATGTTACCTCTGTATTTTGTAATAATAACCTTCTTAATAGTTTAAATCTAAAGAACGGGAACAATACAAATTTTACAGGATTAAATGCACTCAATAATCCATTATTAACCTGTGCTCAGGTAGACAATGTTTCTTACGCCAATACCAATTGGTGGGGATTTGTAGATGTATCCGTCAATTTTAGCTTGGATTGTGGCCAACCTATCGCAGCTTTTAATGCAAATGATCCAGTATGTTTTGGAAGCCCTGTTAGTTTTACTGACGCTTCAACTTTAACAACCAATTGGTTTTGGGATTTTGGAAATGGATTTTCATCCACCAGCCAAAACCCCAATTATGTTTATCCTGCGGGAGGAAATTATCAAGTAATTTTGCAAGCAAGCAGCTGTTACGGAGGAGATACCGCAAGTGCTTGGATTGTGCAGGGACAAGATGTTTTCGGTAGTGCAAGTTATACTGGAGGACCGGTAACCAATGGATGGGCATTATTGTATCCTTTCCAACCATTTTATATTGCATTTGATACGGTTCAAATACAACCATTGGATGCTTCTGGGAATTTCCATTTTACAAATGTTGCAGATGGAAATTATTTAGTTCAAGTATTTCCCAACGAAGTTTCATTTCCTTCTTTAACACCTTCCTATTTTGATAATGATTGGGCATGGGATTCTGCCTTGGTCATCAACCATGGTTGTATTAATGCAACCAATGCCATCGATATTACCATGACCGAAATCATACCAACTGCACCTGGTATTGGATTGCTGGAAGGTTTAGTGGTAGAAGGGCCTGGTTTTGGAAGGGCACAAGGCGATCCGGTTCATGGGGTAGTTGTAAAAAGAGGAATCACTGGATCTTCACAAATTGTTGAAACTACAGTTACTGATTTGGGAGGTCAATTTAGTTTTTCAAATGTGGGTTTTGGAACCTATACCATTTATGTAGATATTCCGGGATTATTAAGAGATTCTAGTTACGAGGTTACGGTAGATGCTGCGAATAATCAGTTTCTTGATCTTAATTATTTGGTTGATTCAATGGCCGTATACGTTTTACCTAATATTGGTTTAGAAGATTTAATGGATGAGTCTGCGGGCTTAAAGGTATTTCCCAATCCTGTGGAGGATCAGTCAACCATCGAATATATACTTGCCTCTAATGCCAAAGTAGATTTATCTATTTCTAATGTGTTTGGGGTGCAGGTGCAATCCATTGTTAATGGTTATCAACTTGCGGGAAATTATAATTATCAATTCAACTCAAAAAATAGCCCCTTAAAATCTGGCGTATATTTTGTTACATTATCAATTGATGATAAGCAAATCACTCAAAGCATTCTTGTAATAGAATAATATAATAAAAGTATCTCTTTTCAGGACGTTGGATTTATTCAAATTCAAGGAATTAATGTGAAGGTATTGTGTAACTATTCATTAAAATCTTATAATACAATTGATTTTAAATGAATGCACCTTTGTTATGTAAAGAAATAACCATAACAAAATTCCACATAATGAAAATTTTAAAATCACTTATACCAATTCTGTTAAGTATGATTATTGCAATCAATCTTACATATTGTTTTTTAATTACCAACAAAGATGCCAAAAGGCATGATAACGGTAAGCATAAGGGCTGGCATAAAGAGCCCCATAAATCAAAAAAGATCATTATTATTACTCCAAATGGCAAGGGCCACGGCAAACATAAATAAAAGGTAAATTTTATGCACAATATATTTAATTAGTAACGCTGCATTTGCAGCGTTTTTTGTGATATTACATTTCAATCTTTAGGTCTTTGGCTGGCACTTTCAATGTTATTTTTTTGATGCTTTCAAAAAGTAATTCCCAGATGAGGTTTCCAAATGGTTGTCGGCGCTTCCGAGTAATATGTATGTTTTTGCCAATACCTCCTTTTTCCCAATCCTGTTGTGAGCTCTAACCGCAAAGATATTGGCAAAGAATGAAACAAACTTCTGTTTTTTTGTTTTAGGGCTTTTACTATTAGGCTTTAGAATTAATACTTTTAGCTTATCATATATTATTCTTCCATTACCAGTTATACCTTTCGAATTCCCATGAAATTTAATATGAACTTCATGCAATACCATTGACTTTAGTTTAATATTGGCAAATAGTATAAAAACAGAATTTAATTCCTTTTTTAAATGGAGCCTTCGCCAAGGCTTCGTTTGCGTATTTCCCTAGCTGAGAGGTGGTGTGGTAATGAGCTGTTCTGTCTCTATGTATTTTAATGATTGGTTTTTGTAGAATTATCGTATCTAAACAAACCTCATTATCAATAAAGAATCTTTCTATTTTAAAGTTTATTCCTATGACTTGGAGTATTTCGTCTCGAAGATATCAACTTGCATTCCGCGTTTTCGTGTAAATTCAATAGGAGAGAGGGTAGGTTTATAACTAAAATTGTAGAGTTTTACTTTCTTTGAAAAAGAAGAATAGTTTAAGGTGTCTACTTTTAGGTTGTATAAGGAATCTGGAGTAAAGTATTTACGACTAAGCAATTTGATAACCACTTCCTCTGTAAATAAAATTCTGGAAGGGTTGGCTGCGCCTATACTATCTATTCGAATATGTCGAAGTTTTACCGAGCAGTCGTTGTATGAAAAGGAAATGTCTTTTTTATTTTCTGAATGGCGATACGTCAGTTTTATTTTATCTAATAAAATCGAGTTAACATAAATACCATTTATATGTGGTTTTATACTTTTCCAGAGGGATTCTTCAGTTGGGGTCGGTTCTTTCTTTTCGGGATGTTGTCTACAGAGAGTAATATGGCCATTTTCAACCTGTATCGTCTCAATGATTATTTTTTTGGAGAAAATAAGCGGAAATAATTTCAAACCACTTATGGATCCCTTGAGGATGCTTAATTCATTGGTAATATTGGGCAGTTTCCCGATTTGTTTTAGATGATGATACTTTATGCTGATAGCGCCATGATGAACAAGAGGATAATGTTAAGGCTACAATACCAATTAATACTTTTGTAATGGTTAAATTTCTTTTCATTTTTTTCATTTTTAATTTTGTCAAAGGTACTTGCTATGGGATGGGTTTTTGTTACATAGTTTTGTAAATATATTGTATGATATCCGTATTGCTTGAAACTAATCATGGTATTCCCTTTTCTTATAATATGGATTATTTAGCTTTTTAAGTTAACCCTCACAAACCCCTTGTTGAATAAGGTTTCTAAATACTTGTACAAATTTGTGTGTAATATGACATTTAGGAATATACGGTAAAGGTTGTTTCGATTAATTTTTATAAATGTGATACCATATTTCCAAAGAGTGTGGATGTTGCAAAAAATTACAATATAAATGTAAGGGTTACTTACTGTGGGGATTCACTTCATTTTTGTCAAAACAAAATACATCTATGATTTTGGTCATATTTTATAGTTCTGTATTAACATAGATTTGACCAATAAATTTTATAAACAATTATTAATTAAAAAAAACAGTTATGAAAAAAGGAGTTACAGTATTATTGTCTGCTCTCTTAGCTGTTCAAGTATATACGACCGCTCAGGTTTCGTGTACAGACTTGAATGGCTATCCCCAGTCTAAAAACATTGGAGGTACGGGAGCATATACACTTACAGCAGGTGTTGAAGAAATGGCTGCACAAACTTATCATTATTCGGGTCCTGGGTTAATAACCGGAGTTCGTATTTATGGTTATGCTCCGGGCATTGCATCCGTTGATTTGATTGCAAAGGTTTACACGGTTGATGCAAATGGTCGTCCTTTAAGCGTGGTTGCTTCCAGAAATTTCAATTGGGGGTTTTGGGAAGATTTAGCCGGTTTTAAAGATGTCACTTTTTTTAGTGGAGGACATTACCTAGA
>JBEIQI010000057.1:0-14159 GCA_040376605.1 Flavobacteriales bacterium
ATCCATCCAAAAAGCTAAAAGGAAAAATTAATTCGGTGGCCAGTATTGGAGAACAAAAACCTAATTCGGATGCAAAAGTATTTGAAGTGGTAATAGATGTATTAACACCCGATACAACTTTAAAACCATCTATGACTACCAGTTGCAAAATTCTTTGTGCCAATTTAAAGGATGTGATTTATGCTCCAATCGAATCCGTTCAACGAGCCGGAAATATTTATTATGTATATGTAAGTGGACAAGGAAAAACCTATAAACAAGAAGTAAAAACAGGAGTTTCCAATGAAACAGATATTGTTATTACCGACGGTGTAACAGAGAATATGAAACTATTATTATCCACTCCAAGTGATACAGCTAAAATGGAATTTAAAAAAATAAGTTCAACCACTCCTGTTCCATCCAATAAAAAATAACTCATGTTGAACCGTAAAATGCTCATGAATTTTCGCATGGGTTGGGAGGCTTTACTCACCAACAAAATGAGGGCATTATTAACTTCTTTAGGAATAATATTTGGTGTGGCGGCCGTTATTTCCATGATGGCGATTGGAAAAGGGACAGAAATTGAAATTATAAAACAACTCAAGGAGGTCGGCTCCAATAATATTATTATTAAGCGAAAAGAAATTGAGCAAGACCCGTCAGCTGCCAAAACAGAAGAAACAGAAAAAAAACAAACCTCCGAAGGTCTTACTCTAAAAGATGCTTATAATATTCAACAAACCATTCCTGCCGTAAAAAACATAAGCCCTGAAGCAGAATTCGAAGGAAGCTTCTTAAATGAGGGTCGACGCATGCAAGGCAAAATTGTAGGTGTTACAAACTTCTATTTTGAATTAACCGACTTAAAACTGGATCAAGGTAAAATATATTCTCAACAACAATCCGAAAATGCAGAGCCTGTTTGTATTATTGGGAACGAGGTAAAAAACAAACTCTTTCCGGGAAGAAATTGTTTAGGTGAAAAAATTAAATGTGGAACTAATTGGCTCATCATCGTGGGTGTTTTATCACCTAAAAGTATCTCCGAAAAAAGTATGGCCAAACTTTCTATTCGTGATCCCAACAAAGAAGTATATGTGCCTATTGAAACATTCCTGTTACGTTATTTTAATCGTAGTTTAGTTACTATTGGGGATATGGAAAGAGCTAGTAATATGGACAATAGCGAACGGGAAAATGAAATGAAAAAAAACTATCATCAATTAGACCGGCTGGTCGTACATATTGATGAAACCGCCATGATGCAACCTGCAGCTGAAACCATTGATAAAATTTTACAAAGAAGACATAATGGTTTTACGGATTATGAAATTATCCTACCTGAACTCATCTTAAAACAAGAACAAAAAACAAAAAAAATATTCAACTTGGTTTTAGGAGTTATTGCAGGCATTTCCTTATTGGTTGGGGGAATCGGAATTATGAATATCATGCTGGCCTCTGTTTTAGAAAGAATTAGAGAAATTGGTTTGAGGCAATCATTAGGAGCAACCCGAAAAGATGTGATTTGGCAGTTTATGAGTGAAGCCATTATTATGTGCATTGGCGGAGGTGCTGTTGGAGTGATTCTTGGAGTAGCCCTGAGTGTATTAATTAGTAAAGCTTTTGAATTAACCATATTCATTACTATTACCTCCATCATCATTTCATTTACCATTTCGGTATTGGTTGGTTTATTATTTGGAATTTGGCCTGCCACAAAAGCAGCCATGCAAAACCCTGTAGAAAGTTTACGACATGATTAAAAAATATTGGACACTTCTTATCATTCTTTCAATAGCGAATCATTTCCAAGTGATGGCTCAATTGGATGCAAAACTTGGCCTTTTGCAAGCTATTGAAATTAGCAAAAACAGAAGTCTAAAAACTGAAGAAATTGGATATAATTACGAAGCATCCAAATTCACTTTTAAAGCTGCACGTTCCTCCTTATATGCCAACTTTTCACTCAATGGGAATTTACCCGGATTAAACCGTCAAATTAACGCGGTAACCCAACCCAACGGAAGCATACTTTTCGTTCCAACCTCACAGGCTGTTAGCAACGTTTCTTTTATGATTAATCAACCTATTCCGGTTTTAGGAGGAAATTTTTGGATTGGAAGTAGTTTGGGAAGAATTGACTTGTTTAATGCCAGCTCAGTTTATTGGAATGCTTCTCCGGTATTCTTTGGATTATCCCTTCCTTTGGGAAGCTTTAACCAAAATAAATGGAATTGGAAAAATGCCAAACTCAATTATAAACAAAGTCATAGTAATTATGCTGAATCCATAGAACAATTATCTATTGATATAACCAATGCCTATTTCGACTTCTATATTGCAAAAATCCAATATGAAAATGCAGCAACCAATGTTAGTATTAATGATAGCATTTATAAAATTTCCATGGGGAGATATAACGTAGGAAAAATTGCCGAAAACGAACTATTACAAGTAGAGCTCAGTAAAATTAATGCTGAGCAATCAGTAGCTAGGTTAGCGGTGCAAAAGGAAATAGCAGAACAGCGACTTAAATTATTAATGGGATTAAATGATAATGAATCCATCATTCTAGATACCTTACCCAGTGTTAAACGCATTACAATTGATATTAATAAAGCGGTACAAGAGGCCAAAGACAATTCGAGTACTATCATCCAAAATCAAATTGATTTACAGCAAAATCTCATTAATATGAAACAAAGCAGCCGGGCCAGATTCCCTGATGGAACTGTAACGGCTTCATTTGGATTAAATCAATCTGCAGGAACTATTGGTGGGTCCTACTCCAACCCTCTAAATTCACAAACAGCTACCATTGGGTTTAATATTCCATTGTATCAATTCGGTAATGCACAAGCCAATTACAAATTAAACAAGGCCTATTACGACGCCTCCTTAGCCAGAACTGAATATTTAAATAAAAATTTAGGAATTGATGTCCAACAAATTGTACTTGAATATCAAACCTATGAAGAAGCGGTAGGAAATGCAAAAATGGGTTATGACATCGCCTTAAAAAGATATGATGTAAGTAAAAATAGATTCCTTATAGGGAAAATTGATATCACCAACCTTACCATTGCTCAAGGCGAAAAAGACAATGCATTAATTAACTATATGAATACGCTGCGTAATTATTGGGTAGCCTATTTTAGATTGAGAAAAATAACCTTGTTTGATTTTGAAACGAATGAGAAGTTGATTGTAGTTCCGAAGAATTAAATTACTCGGTCTCATCTATTACGTCCCCCTTTTGTTTTTTAACCTTCACCTTCTTTTCATTGGGAGCCTTTTCTTTAATCGCACCATCCAATAATTTTTGTTCACGACTTCTAAAGTCAAAAGTATAATGTAACGATAAGTTCAAAACAGAATTTAACTGTCCTATTGTTAAGGTGGACAACCCCCAGGGAGCTACAACACTGGGCGGTATGATAGGAGCCACTGAATTCATATAACGAAAGTTGAGTCCAAACCCTTTTGGCAAATAATAATTTAAGCCAGCTACAATGCTTATATCGTATAAATTAAAACCGGTTGTAGTGCTATTAATAGCCGAACCATTTTCATAAGCTTTTTGTCTTACCAAGACTCCGATAGCCGGACCAAATTCTACAGAAAACTTATGTTTTTTGCCAAAATGATAGTTAAATAAAATAGGAACTTCAACATAATCCAAATCAATTGAAAAAGAATAATAATCTCCCTTTTCAACATTCGGATATTTAGCAGCCCCCTTCATATTATAAATTACTTCCGGATTAAACGACCATTTATTGGCAAACCGGTATCCAAACTTCACCCCACCAGAAAAACCAAAATGATTAAATGCTTGAGATCCGGCCCCAAATACTTGGGCAACATTCAATCCGGCCCGAATGGCAAACGAAAATTTAGGAACGAATACCTCAGACTGCTTTTTAGTAGAGTCGTCCAATTCAATAATAATTCCTTGGGCTTCCAATTTTGAAATCGGGAAGCTCAACATGAATAGAAAGAAAAATAAAAATAATTTACACTTCATTATACTTCGATTTTCGGCTACCTGCATAAATATCAAAACCTAAAAACTTACATTCTAAAGCACCATTCATCATATCATACTTTTTAAAAGGTTTTAAACCAATCGATTTAATACCTTCTTTACTACTCGTAATCATCCAGCACTTAAATCCTTTATATTGTTGTTTCCAGGTATCCCCAATTTCTTTATATAAAGTTTCGATATCCAAAACAGCCAGTCTTTCCCCATAAGGAGGATTGATGATTACTACACCACCCTCAAAATTATGATGATATTTTTTAAAATCAGATATTTCAATTTGGATATCATTAATACCGGCTTCTCTTAAATTTTGCATCGCCACATTCACTGCACCCGGCGAATGATCACATCCACCAATAAAACCTCGAATATCATCAATCTCAGCGGCCTTAGCATCCTCTTTTATCTTCTGAAATAAATCATTATCGAAATTACTCCATCCTTCAAATCCAAATCGAGTTCTAAAATATCCTGGAGCTACGTTTTTTGCAATCAAGGCTGCTTCACATAAAATGGTTCCTGAACCACACATAAAATCAATTAATGGGTTGCCCGGTTTCCATCCACTTAACATCACCATTCCGGCGGCTAATACTTCATTTAATGGAGCTTCTTTTGCTTCCTTTTTATACCCTCTAATATGTAAAGATCCTCCTGAACTATCCAACGAAACGGTAACCTTATCCTGATGAATATGAACATTTAACATAATATCAGGATTCTCTGTATCAACATTAGGTCGTACACCATATTTATCCCGAAATTGATCGGCAATGGCATCCTTTGATTTTAAAGAGATATAATGTGAGTGATTAAAATAATCCGAAAAAACAGTTCCATTAATGGCAAAAGTATTGGTAGTATCAAACAAGGTATCCCAATTAAACTTCTTCATCCCATCGTACAACATTTGTTCGTTATGGGCATTAAATTCATAAATAGGCACCAATATCCTTATTGCCAGTCTGCAACAATAATTCACCTTGTACAAAATTTCCTTATTACCTGAAAACAGTGCACCACGTTTAACCACCACCACATCTTCAGCCCCCAAGGCAACTAATTCATCCGCCAAAACGGTTTCTAATCCCATCAAGGTCTTGGCTAAAAATGTATGCTTCTCTTTTATAAATTCTTCCATAAAATGCTTTACCAACTATAAAATTATTTTTTCATCCAGTAAATATGAACCGGCCATTTTCCAATCCAGGTCATTTTAACAGAGTCAGATTCGTTTACAATATCAAAATTATCAGCACAAAATGCTCCATCTGAATCAGCCTCTCCAGGCTCGGTAACCACAATATCCGGATGGTATTTTGCTTTTATATCCTGATAATTCAAAAAATCTTTCCACACCGGAAAGGATCTAATTTTTGTATTCCATGTTACTGTAGGGGCCCATGGACCTATAGCAACGAAATTTTTAGTATTGTAATGATACAGATAATTATTTAAATTTTTTACTTGAAAGGTTCGTCTTTTAAATGCTTGAGTATAATTAGTTAGATGTGAACTAATAAGAAGTATTAGTCCTAAAAAAGAAATTTTAAACAGATACTTTAATCGGGTTCCTTTATGTTCCCTGTAAAATTGATATAGTCCATAAAAAACGGTACTACTTAATAACAACATCGCAACATATGCACTTAATAAATAACGACTAGGAACATGATGAATGGTAATCTTATGCAATTCAACAATAAACCATAACAAGGAAAATAAAAATATGCGATTAAACATTCGGTGAGTACCCTTTATCCAAAGATAAATTCCCAAAGGCAAGGAGAAGACAAAAGTTATCCAAAGAGGTTGAACATAAACGGCGGTAAAATATCTATTAAAATTCTCAGCCACAATTTGCCAGAAATAAATCCCAAAACCAAAACGATTCCCGGCTTGGTTTTTCATAATATATTCAAAAGGTAATTGATATGGCAAATACCAAAATTGATAATATAAAAAACCCAGAACTGCAGTATAAATAGCCGCCATAAAGCCTAGATAAATAACATTCCGAATGGACCTGTATTTAATAAAATCCCAAATCAAATAAATGAGCATTAAAAAAGCTCCTATCCCAATGGTATATAAAAACTGAATCTTCATATACCATGAAAAACATAAAAAACTAAGTGCCATTAAGAGGTAACCTATTTTTTTCTTTAAATCCTTTTCATCCCACATTTGTGCCCAACCGAACATACTTAATAAAATACAACCCACTGACATCATTTCTGCCAATGAGAAGTGCATATATTGAAAAATGTGAAATTGCAAAAAAACTACCGGCACCAAAAAAACCAACCATTTCCGCCAAGATCTGTGCAATCCAATAAAAAATAAAACTCCTGCAATAAATCCTAAAACGGTTAATCTGGCCACCAATAATTTGGTGCCAAATAATTTAAATGGCAAAAACAAAATGAGATTAAACAATGGATTCTTCATTAGATTATCACATTCCCAGGGATCGAGATAACCATGATTAATATAATTTCTAAGTTGAATTGTATTTAGCCCTTCATCACTATGCGCATCTCGGCTATGCGATAAATAAAGATCTGGGTCGGCATTAAGAAATGGAATTTGCAATACTATTATAAACAACAACAGCATCCACCAAAGATGCTGTTGTAGAAAATTTATGTATCTATTTTTAATCAAGGCTTTTGAGGCAATGATAAAATGGATTCTTTAATGATATTAACACATTCTAATATTTGCTCTTTAGTAATTACCAATGGAGGAGCAAATCGAATGATATTACCATGCGTAGGTTTTGCTAATAAACCACGATTTTTAAATGCATAACAAACATCATAGGCCGAATATCCATGATGCTCATCTATTACCATCGCAATAAATAAACCTTTACCTCTAACACTTTCAATTAATGGCGAGTCAATCAACTGCAATTCTGATTTTAAAATCTCACCTAAGACCTCTGCATTCTCCGCTAATTTTTCATCTTTTAAAACTTGTAAAGCTTCCATGGCTACTGCACAAGCCAATGGATTTCCGCCATATGTACTTCCATGTTCACCTGGCTTGATAGTTAGCATAATCGGATCATTTGCCAAAACAGCACTAACAGGCATAACGCCACCGCTGAGGGCTTTGCCCAATATCAAAATATCCGGTTTAACACCCTCCCAATCACAAGCAAGCATTCTACCCGTTCTGCAGAGACCCGTTTGCACTTCATCTGCAATCATGAGAACATTATATTTAGAACACAGTTCCCTAACCCCTCTTAAATAACCATCATCTGGAACTACTACACCCGCTTCTCCTTGAATAGGTTCAAACATAAAACCTGCGATATACGGATCTGCCTTAAAGGTTTCCTCCAAGGTATTTAAATCGTTATAAGGAATTACTTGAAAACCCGGAACGAATGGTCCATAATTATTATAACTACTCGGATCCGTGCTACTTGATACGGCCGCAATAGTTCTACCCCAAAAATTACCTTCAACAAAAATAATTTTAGCCTGATTCGCTGGAATTCCTTTTATTTCATAACCCCATCTCCTTGCCAATTTTAAAGCTGTCTCCCCGCCTTCCACTCCGGTATTCATCGGCAACACTTTATCATAACCAAAATATTCGGTAATGTACTTTTCGTATTCCCCCAAACGGTTATTATAAAATGCACGGGAAGTTAAAGTCACCTTTTGTGCTTGTTCAACCAATGCATTGACAATTTTAGGATGACAATGCCCTTGGTTTACAGCGCTATAAGCGCTTAAAAAATCGAAATAACGATTCCCTTCGGGATCCCAAACAAAAACCCCCTTGGCTTCGGAAACTACAACCTTAATAGGTGCGTAATTATGAGCACCATATTTGTTTTCCAATTCAATGGCAGTTTGGCTATCTATTTTCAGCTTTTTTTCCATCTCTGCTTGCATAATCCATATATAAAGATATCTCAAAGATAGCTAAAAAAGGGCTATTGAGCAATTTCGATTGCTATTAAGCAGGCCATTGAAGCAATACCCTTGCCCACTCTGATTTCCATGTAGCCAAAGGTCACCTTATGAGTAAAATGTAAAGCTTAATCTTTTGAATGAATAGAATCCTCGGGGAAATAAAAACATCCCATATTTTTTAAGGTACTATCAGCTGGTTGATATCCATTTTTAAATAATACTGACATCTCTTCGCAAGCATGATGATTATGTCCTAATCCATAATAACAAAGTGCTCTATAATACTTTGCCTCAACAACCGAACTATCAATTTCAAGGGTTTTTTCAAAAAAGCGAATAGCCATTTGATAATTTTCCTTTTTATAATATTCTTTTCCCTTGGTTAAATAAATGCTGGCCGCCTTCTTTCCACAACTACTCGTTGTGAACAATAAAAATGCAATTCCCGCAATTATTATATACTTCTTCATAAATTATAAGCATGACAATCTACCTCCATCCACCGGCAAATTAATGCCCGAAATATACGCTGCAGCTGGTGATGCCAGAAACGCCACCGCATTCGCAATCTCCGCCGCTTCAGCAAAACGAGCCAATGGAATTTCCTTCAACATTTCATCCTTTACCACATCTTCATTTTGCGCACTTTTATTAGCTTTATTCTGAATAATGGTTTCAAGCCTTTGAGTAGATGTAGCTCCCGGTAAAACATTATTCACGGTTACTCCGTATATGCCCACCTCATTTGCCAACGTTTTGGCCCAACTAGCCACCGCTGCTCTAATTGTATTAGAAACACCTAGACCAGCTAATGGAGATTTTACCGAAGTAGATATAATATTGATGATTCTTCCATATCCACTTGCTATCATCCCGTCTATAGACAATTGAGCAAGAATTTGGTTATTGATTAAATGCTGATTAAATGTATTGAGAAATTTTTCAGGGCTATCATGCAATATTGGTCCACCTGCAGGACCTCCGGTATTATTGACTAATATATGAATTTCATTTCCCTTCGCTAAGTAATTACTTACCACTTCCTTTACTTGTTCCGGATTCGTATAATCAGCCACCAAAATATGGTGCTTTTGATTCTTCAATACCATCAATCCGGCCCGCACCTTCTCCAATTCTTCCTCATTGCGGGCTATTAAAGTAACATGAGCACCCAACATGGCTAACTCCAGTGCAACTGCCTTCCCAATGCCCTGAGTGCTTCCCCCTACCAAGGCTCTTCTACCGGTTAAATCTAAATTCATTTTACAGGTGTTTTAAACAAATTTACAGTTATCATATTATTTTAAAAGAGAATCTTATAAATTTATACCAAATTGTTAGCATATGGAAATCCCAAGGCCTTTTAATTTCAAGAAATGGATCGATGAACACAGAGATCTTTTAAAACCACCGGTAGGTAATAAGGCTGTATGGAAAGACACTGAATTTATCGTGATGGTAGTGGGAGGTCCGAATGCCCGCAAAGATTATCATTTTAACGAAGGCGAAGAATTCTTCTATCAACTCGAAGGGGATGTAGAAGTAACGATACAACAGAGCGGCCAAGCTGTTGTTGTGCCTATTAAGGAGGGTGACATTTTCTTATTACCACCTAGAACTCCTCATTCGCCAAAACGGCCTGCCAATACGGTGGGTCTTGTTATTGAACGCAGACGTAAGGAACATGAAAAAGATGGTTTATTATGGTTTTGTGAAAACTGTAATAATAAATTATACGAAGAGTATTTCCCTTTAGTAAATATTGAAACAGATTTTCAAGGTGTCTTCGAAAGATTCTATTCTTCGTTGGAAAATAGAACCTGCGAAAAATGCGGAGTGGTAATGGATGCTCCTGATAAATTTAAATAGGAGTATTTATAGTCTTTATTGTTTTTAGATCATTACTCAGGGGGTACTAGCCATTAGTAATTTTAAAGAAACGGTGAAAAACTAATTGATTACCGCAATAGATTAACGTGTCCAATTAAGGTCCCTCCTTTACCTGAAAGTTCCTCATAATCTATTTTCCAAACATACACTCCAACCGGACATGCATATCCCCCATATGTGCCATTCCATCCATCATTTAAACTTTCGCTAAAGAAAATTTCCTGGCCCCATCGATTAAATATCCTCATACTGAATTTGGCAATTTCCATTCCATATGCATAGAAAATTGGGTTAATCTCATCCATATTTGGGGTAAAAGTATTGGGCACATACAAACTACCTTCAACAAAAACGTTGATGGAATCATAAAAACTACATCCATTTGCATCTATTAACTGAACGAGATATTCAGCAGAGCTAAATGGATTAGCAATTGGATTCGGACAATTATCGCAGGTTAAAAATGAATCAGGACTCCAAGTAAAGCTACCTGCACCTTGGGCCAGCAATTGAACTTGGCCACCAAAAGGAATTAAAACATCAGGGCCTAATGAAATATTTGTAACGGGAAACAGGTCTACCAAAACAGTATCGTAATCAGAACAACCATTTGTATCAGATACCTGCACAATATAAGTGGTTGGTAAAATTGGATTAGCATAAACTGCCGGACCGCTTGGTGGATTTAAGGTAGAATTAGGGGTCCATGTATAAGTTGTGCCTCCACTAGCAGTTAGCAATGCCGAATCTCCAGGACAAATAATAACATCAGGAACAGTATTTGCATTTACCACAATCACATCAATGGTAACGGAATCAAAATCAGTGCCGCATGTATTGGTGGCTCCTAACTCGTAAGTGATAGTAGATAATGGAGTTGACAATGGATTAAAAATAGAAGGATTGTTTAAATAGGTGCCAGGCAACCAATTATAACTTGTTCCACCGGTGGCGTTTAGTTGATAGCTTGTCCCTGAACAAAGGACCTGATCAGGTCCTGCATCTGCCACTGGAAATATTTCAACAATCACATTAACGGTATCGGAATTGGAACATCCGTTCCCATCAGTAACAGTTACTATATAAGTTAGGTTAGATAAGGGCGTAGCTTGCGGATTCTGGCTTGTTGGATTATCCAACGTACCAGCATTGTTCCAATTATATGAAACTCCTCCAGCAGCATTTAACTGCACACTCTGGCCAGTGCAAATAGTTGCATCCGGGCCTGCATCAGCATTTACAACAATTACATTAACGGTTACAGAGGTAATATCCGATCCACAATTATTGGACACATTTACGGAATAAGTAGTGGTAGTTAATGGATTGACATAAGGATTTGGAATATTTGAAGCAGATAATGTTGGATTTGGATTCCATGCATAGGTGGTCCCTCCTGACGCAATAAGTTGAACTGAATCTCCGCTACATATAGGAGGCACTGGAGGAATATTAGCAATTGGAGGTGCTTCTACCGTAATTAAAATAGAATCTTGTTGAGCTAATAAACAAGCTCCAGGTGCATTAACGGTTAGGTAAACCATATACGTTCCCGGATTTGCATATACGTGACTTACTGTTTGGGCTGTAGATGTTGTGCCATCTCCCAAATCCCATTCAATTGCAAATCCGCCAGTACTTGCATTATTTAAGGTAACTACCCCATCTACGCAAATGCTGGTAGCTGATACCGGATCGATAATAGCTGAAAACTGAGATATATCAAATTTAAAAACACCCAAGTTACAATTGCCGGAATTGTTGGTATTACTCCAAGCACCAGGCGTTGTTGGGAAGTCATCATTACTTCCACAGCCTGCGCAAACCGCTTCATATACAACTCCACTTTTATCGAAACGTGAAGTTCCACCATCCACATGCTCAGCACTTGTACTACCACCAAAAAATGTTGCATATTGAAGTGCAGTGGCGTTGGCATCCAAAACAATTAAATAAAAATCACTGCCATCGGTAAACGGTTGTTGAGCATTTACGGTAATCGGCATACCACTCGTATTTCCTCCTCCATGCGAAGTATTTACATTTCCACCCCAACCTGCAGCATAAATATAATCGCAAACATCAACTAGAAAAGCGGTAGGCACAATATCAATCTGCCCAGCAAACCCTCTTCCAAAAACAGTTGAAAAACCAGTAGATGTTAATGATGGATTCAATTTATGAATAAACTGACCTGAATTAGGGTTGTTATAAACTCCAGCAGTTACAGGATAGCCACCGGTACTCTGTCCAAAAACATAGGGATTATCAGCATTATCTAATTGTACATTATAGGCTTGATCATAGGACCCGGTGCCTAAATAAGTACTATTTAACATGGCTCCACCGGCAGAAATTCTTGCAAGGAAACCATCAATGCCACCACCGTAAGTGGGCTTCACCACTCCAGGTGTGGTTGGGAAATTACTACTACCGGTTCCGCCTGCAATATAAACTTCATTAGAAGCGTTTAACTGAATCGAATATCCGGCTTCATCGCCGGTGCCTCCCAAATAGGAACCATAAATCATATTAGTGAGACCTCCATTAAATTTGCATATTACTGCATCCTGACCACCAGAAAGCCCCGCTTGAAAAGGAAATTGAGTTGGGAAATTAGCTGATTTTGTGCAAGATGCGATATAACAATTGCCGGTATTATCTACAATAATTTCACCTCTAAACTGATCTGCATAATTATGATTTAATCCAATGTTACCCATATTCAAACCATCGTTCCCACTTCCACCAACAAAGGTAGAAGCCAATAAGGCGGTCCCATTAGCACTTAACTTGGTGATAAAAAGATCACTCCCTGTTAAAAAGTCGGATATGGCTTGGTAACCCGTTGCATTTATGGATGATCCCCCGGCATGCATTGTTTGGAACGAGCCGGCAGTTGTTGGAAATGCTGTAGAACCAGTAACCCCAAGCACAAAAATCTCATTACTACTATTGCATACCAAGCTTAATGGGGCATCAGCAGAAGCTCCCCCTAAATAAGTATAAAAAAGCAGATTGCTCCCATTACTATTAAATTTACAAAGAAGGACATCATATTGCCCCCCTCCATAAGCAATTTGATAACTGCCGGGTATACCGGAATAAGCAGGACTTGCACCAAAAACGATCCCACCACCATACATATTATCATTAAAATCGTAAGTAGCGGTAAAACCCCAATTGTCTCGGGCACTGCCAGAATAGGAAGCGAAAATTAAAGTGGGATCAATAACCAATTCTTTAGAACGATCATATTTCCCCAATTGAAAACTTACCACATCATTCTTAACAATAAACTTACAATCTACCTCCACTTTTTTCCCATCTATCAATTGATAAGCAAAAGGTTTTTGTTCTATCCAGTCATTTACACTGGTGGTGATATGCAATCCCCCATCTAATAGGGCAACTGAACTTGCTCCTTTATATTGAATTTGAATTTTTTTAGGATTCGCCCCTGGAGCCACAATCCAATCATATTTAAGATGCGCACTGTCCGTATAAAAAACCATATCAATACCGTCATATACTTTGGCATAAGTCATCTTTTTATAAATAGGAACCTCAGATGCCCATTTGGTTGGATCGTTCCCTAAATAATAATTGTGATAAAAAGAATAAGGGTCAGCACCTATGATTTGAGCCTCAAGATTGGCTCCAATAAAATCCGCATGCACTGCATGGGCATCTATGTTTCCAGAATTATTGGTTGGGGCATTGGTATGATCATGCATGGCCTCCATCAAGTCAGCCTTTTGTTGGGCGTTCCAAAAACTGTAGACCAATCCACCTTTTTTAAAGAATATATTCCCGTTACCTAATTCAACTTGATAATTATAATCCCCTTCCCATTGGCCTTTATTAGGAACAAATTGAAATCCTTCCTCTTGGGCATATAAACACGCAGAAAGGCCAAAACCCAAAAGGGTAAGAACAATCATTTGATGGATTCTATATAGAAGGTTCTGATTCAAGATTTCAAAGTTACAAAACTCGTTTAACCCATGATTATTATATTCAACTATAATTGTGACAAATAATTGTAAAATTCGATCCAACCAGAGGTTCGTATTTCCTAAAATATCTATCTTCGCAGCATGAGTGAACTCATCAAACACGAATGCGGAATAACCGTATTACGCCTCCTAAAACCTCTTGCCTACTACAAAGAAAAATATGGTACTGCCCTCTATGGTATCAATAAGATGTATCTTCTTATGGAAAAGATGCACAACAGAGGACAAGATGGAGCAGGTTTAGCAAATATTAAGCTAGATATAGAACCAGGTAAT
>JBEIQI010000193.1:0-6153 GCA_040376605.1 Flavobacteriales bacterium
ACAATTTCTTTTCAAATTCCATGGTAGCACTACCTAAAATTCCTTTTAATTTAACCTTCTTCATTTTTTTACCTTGCTTCCTAAGAATTTCAAATTCAACTTTGTCACCCACCTTAGACGTTTGGTAGAACCCACCTAAAACATCCATTACGTTAGAAAGATTCAATTCCTTGCCATTAATTTTATTAATCAAGTCTCCCGATTTTAATTTCATTTTTCTTCCCAAATCAGAAATATATTCATCCGACATAATATAAAATTTATCCTGATCCTGATCATAATTAATGTATTGAACATCAAACCCTGGATCAACCACTTCTCTGGTTCCTCCTAAACTCAATTCCAATCCAACGATATTAAAAATATCTGTATAAGGAATTTTATTAGGTCCTGCCACGTAGTCATCTAAAAATTTGCGCACTTCCGGATAAGTAAGGGCTTCAATATCGTCAAATAGAACATCATCTTTAAAAGCACGTGTTGCTCCGTATTTGTCGGATAATTGAGCAATAACCTCTCTAAGGTTTTTAGTTCCATTTGAATTTTTAATAATTATAATATCCAAACATAAATTGATGAGTGCTCCTTTTTGATAAACATTAATATATTGATCCTCATAAACATCTAAACATCCTTTGCTCATTGCAGTAAAAGGAAGTGTATCATTAAATGTATCAGCATAATTTAATTTCTCAATAATATTATCCATGTATTCTTCAAAGGTGATTAAACCACTTCTTACCTGCACTAAATGAGCATTATATTCAGTCATCCCTTCATATAACCATAGGTGCTCAGACATTTTCGGATTGGTAAAATCGAAATTATGAATTTCCTCACTATGCAAAGTAAGAGGAGTTACAATATGGAAAAATTCATGAGCCGCAACATCCTTCATAATTTGTTGAAAATATTCTTCGGTATAAAATGGCATAAAATACATTGATGAATTATTATGTTCTAATGCACCCCCTCCAAAAGAAATCTCACTTGGAACATAAATTAAAAACGCATATTTATTTACAGGAAGCTTACCTCCTAAAAAGTTTTGCTGAGCATCTAAAATAGAGCCAATCCACTCGGCCACTTTGGAAGAAAAAACATTTTTTGTTTCATTATAAACCGAAACTAATACTTTACAATTACCCACCTGAATAAAGGTAGTATCCGGTTCTGAATACATGATTGGAGAATCAACCAATTGATCGTAAGATGAAGTGGTAAAATGATCAACGTTATTATTAGAGCTAAAATTCAATCCAGTAGAAGCGTAGAAATTTGATGGACGAGTGATATCAACTTCATAGGTCTTCTGAGTCATACCCTCGATATAACCAAAGAATCCATGATTGTTTAAAACGAAACATTTGCTTTCTGCAATCTCCGTTCCTGCAGGTTCGAAAATCTTATTCTCTTTGATATCCGTATCCCAAGTATCTTCCACCCAATATTCAATACTAGTAATTTTTGTAGCATTGGAAATTTTCCAACTATTGTCATCCAATCTGGTAACCGGGCAATTTACAGCTGTTGGCGATCCAACGTTAAAATCAGACACAAATCTTCCAAAATCGTAAATTTTATAAGTTCCGGGCACCATTTTGGGCATTCTGAAAATAATCTCATCAACGGTAATTTTGGGTGGCGTAAGTATTACCTTTATTTTATCATTCTTAACAGCGGTTAAATCTAGTCTATAACTATAAGTATCTGAGCCCCCATCAGCAAATATTTGAGAAGAAAAACCAAATAAAACAACAAAAAATAATAGCTTTTTTTTCATGATTATAAATTAAAATTGTGGTGGTTTAATATCTTTAAAATGTCCATTTAATGCAATTTTTGATTTCATCTTTTCACGCTGCTTAATATCAGGTAATGCCAATTCAAGATATTGAATTAACTTTTCCTGTCTTTCATTTTCGTGAGTAGTTAACAACAACTCATATTCTTTATCCAGAGGCATCCCTAAATAATGTGCTATGGAGAACGACATATTCTGAGGCTTCGAAGGTATTAAGTTTTTAGAGACGTCTAGTATGGCAGACAATTGTATTAAGATTTCTTTTAGTTTATTAGATGTTTTTTCGTCCGCTAAGGTATGTATTGGATACTGCATATAGTCATGCTCATATGAAACAATTCCTGCGGGATAAGGCGCATTCTCCGCTTTTGTAAAAAAGTTAACTACTCTAAACGTTCGCAGTCCTTTGATCCTAACATCCATTCTTCCATCAGGATAAATCTTTTCAATAGCAGAAACTTCTGCTTCGGTTCCATATTCTTGTACATTTTCGTTAAAAAAAGAGGGAATACCAAATGCTTTGTTACCATTAAAACATTCGGAAATCAGTTGTTTATATTTATCTTCGAAAATATGCAGATTAAGACGTTCTCCAGGAAAAACGACCAATTGTAAAGGAAATAATGGCAAGTAGGTTGTCATGAATAAATAATTGTACAAATAACGGGGATTTTTTGTAAAAATGATGGGTGCAGCCGTTAAATATTGTTTATATCGAGGTATTCCTAATGTTTATTATAAAGGGAGCCATTTTGAGTATCATACTCGAAGAGCTAAAGAATTTAAGTCGATTCAGTAATTTATCTAAATTTGCACATGGCTTCTCAACGGCAATTATTCCTAAATCACGTGGCTCAGGTAAGTCCTGAACCCTTGGCTATTGAAATTGATAGGGCCAGGGGATGCTTAATTATTGATAAAAAAGGTAAACGCTATATTGATCTCATTTCTGGTATTTCTGTTAGTAATTTAGGACATAACTACCCGTCTGTTAACCGCGCTATTACCAAACAATTAAAAAAATATACCCATGTAATGGTATATGGAGAATTAGTTGAATCGCCACAGGTATTGTTAGCGGGTAAATTAGCTCAACATTTACCAAAAACTCTTCAATCTGTTTATTATGTAAATAGCGGAAATGAGGCCATTGATGGGGCAATAAAATTAGCGAAAAGGACGACCGGCAGAGCGGAAATTATTTCTTTTAGAAATGCGTATCATGGAAGCGGTCAAGGCGCATTAAGTATAATGGGGCATGAATACTTTAAAAATGCCTTCCGCCCCTTAGTGCCAGGTAACCAAATAATCAATTACAATAATGCTAATGATATTGCTAAAATAAGCGGTAAAACGGCAGCCGTAGTTGTTGAGCCTGTCCAAGGAGAAGGTGGTTATCTTCCTGCCAACAAGGAATGGCTAACCTCTTTGCGAAATAAATGTACTGAGGTAGGTGCGCTTCTCATATTTGATGAGATTCAAACTGGGTTTGGCCGTACGGGAACACTTTTCGCATTTGAACAATACCAAGTAGTACCTGATATATTATGTTTGGCAAAAGGTTTTGGTGGTGGACTCCCTTTGGGTGCATTTATCAGTTCAGTAGAAATAATGAATAACCTAACACATGATCCTGTTTTGGGCCACATTACCACCTTTGGCGGTCATCCTTTAAGTTGTTCTGCAAGTTTAGCAACGTTAAAAGTACTTTTGAAAACAAGCTATATTGAAGAAGTAAAAGAAAAGGAAATAATGTTTCGAAAATTATTAGTCCATCCGCAAATTTTATCAATAAATGGGAAAGGACTCATGTTAGCAATTGAATTTGAAAACGAAGAATTAAATAGAAAAATAATATCTAAATGTATCGAGAACGGAGTGTTCACCGATTGGTTTTTATTTAATGCCAAATCAATGAGACTCTCTCCTCCATTAATCATTTCTAAGGAGGAAATAAAACGAGCCTGTAAACTTATATTAAAGAGTATTGATGAAATTTCGACAGGTTAATGCGTAATTTGATTTTGACTTGAAACAAATAATTTTACTGATAACAAAAATTTATTTCATAATAGCATATCCTGGAAATAGAACCATATGGAATATTTAATTATTTGTACAGTTGCACTTCTCGGGTCGGCCTTAACTCTTTTTTCCGGCTTTGGCCTCGGTACTATTTTGGTACCAGTATTTGCCTTGTTTTTTCCTATTGACTTAGCCATCGCATTAACCGCTATTGTGCATTTTCTAAATAATATTTTTAAAATATTCTTAGTAGGAAAAAATGTCAATTACAAAGTGGTTTTACGATTTGGATTACCATCTATGGTTGCGGCATTGTGTGGGGCTTATATACTCAGCTTAATCACTAAAATGCCTATTATATATGAATATAGCATTGCCGATAGTACCTATGGGATTACTCCAGTTAAACTAATTATTGGGATCCTTTTAATGTTTTTTTCCCTTTTCGAAATCATCCCATGGTTGGCTAAATTGGAGTTTGATAAAAAATACTTACCAGTAGGTGGAATTTTAAGTGGATTCTTTGGTGGTTTATCCGGCAATCAAGGTGCATTGAGATCAGCTTTTTTAATTAGATCACGATTAACAAAGGAATCCTTTATTGCAACAGGAGTTATGATTGCTTGTATGATTGATATCGTTAGATTAAGTATTTATTCAGAAAAAATATTTGAACAACAACAACAATTTAATTATAGCTTAATTCTTTCAGCTACTAGTGCTGCATTTTTAGGTGCCTTTATTGGAAATAAATTAATTAAAAAAGTCACCATTAAATTTTTGCAGTACTTGGTAGCAATGTTTTTATTTCTATTTTCTATCCTCTTAATAGCGGGGATAGTATAAATGCGTTAAGGAAATAATTCTTTTTAATTAGGTTATTAACATTATATCAACTACCTTTGTATAAGTTTTAGCAGAAATAGTTCTGTGATAGTAAGTATCCCTTTAAATAGTAATCCTTCCTACAATCGCTAATTTTCGCTGAATAGTTATTAATTCTGGACAGTCATCGCCATTCGACACAGATGTTTGGTAGTACTTAGTCTGGAGAACTATTTATTTATATAATGGAAAATAAAAAATCGTCAACAAGTTCTCGTCCTGGAAATAGGGACTGGAGAAACAAATCTGCTCAAAACAGAAGTCAATCGGGCAGAACAACTAGTAAACAACCTAACAACAAGAAAAAGGAAAGTACCTTAGACAATCGTGTTTTTGTAAAAAAAGCAATGACCTTGGAAGAAAACAAGTATGAAACTACTTTAATGATAAAGGATCTTCCGGTGAATGTAAAAATAAAAGATAATTTGCTGTCCAAAGGATATGTTCACCCTACCGAAATTCAGGAAAAAACATTAAATGCCATTTTGAATGGTAGGAACTTAATGGGACTAGCTCAAACCGGAACAGGGAAAACTGCAGCATTTTTAGTACCTATCGTACATCAACTAATAAATACAGCGCCGGCTTTTCAGGTATTAATAGTAATTCCAACAAGGGAGTTAGCTGTTCAAATTGAAGATGAATTAAAAAGTATTACCAAAGGATTAAATTTACATAGTCAAGTTTTTATTGGAGGTACAAGTGTTAATCGTGACTTAGATAAATTGAGAAGACCTTCTCATTTTATTATCGGCACACCTGGTAGACTTTTAGATATGGCAAATCAACGTGCTTTGCATTTTGATAAATTTCAAACCCTAGTTTTAGATGAGTTTGATCGCTTGTTGGATATGGGATTTTCTCATGACATCCAAAAAATGATTTCTAAAATGAGTAATAGAAAACAAACCGTTTTGTTTTCAGCTACAGAGGAACCTAATCAAAAGAAATTAATCGGGGAGATTCTTACAAATCCGGTTGAGGTGCGTGTATCCATAAAAAATGCTACCGGTGATCACATCGAACAAGAAACCATCACCGTAAAGGATGGTGAAAATAAAATGGATGTATTAATAAGGATGATTAAAGACGATTCCTTTCAAAAAGTAATCGTATTCGCCGAAACTAAACGCTGGGTAAGCAAGGTTTGTAAAGAATTAAATCGGGTTGGTATTAAGGCCGATGAAATTCACGGTAATAAGTCTCAAAACTATCGTCAAAATGCATTAAATGCTTTTAAGGCTGAAAAAATAAAGGTATTAGTAGCAACTGATGTTGCCGCCAGAGGCCTTGATATTGAAGAAGTTTCTCATGTAATTAATTATCAGAAACCTATGAACTTCGATAGTTATATCCATAGAATTGGAAGAACTGGTAGAGCCGGAAAAAGTGGTAAAGCCTATACTTTCATTAATTAAATCAGAGTACAATTAAATTAT
>JBEIQI010000218.1:0-5437 GCA_040376605.1 Flavobacteriales bacterium
TTCCATTTAATATATAAAATATCATTGGCCGGATTAGGTAAGAGTGACATTTTTACATCTACCATATTTTCATTCGACAAAAAACTACATCCTGCAGGTGAATTAAACAATGCATTCCTTGATGGATCCGTATTAAGAAACGACAACATTCTCGTTTTTTGACCTTTAGTAAACATTCCCATACAGGTATCATTACTATAATCCATATAATTTTGAACCATGTCCGTTGGATCAAATGCCCCCCAGAAAGAATCTTCGTTAGCACATGAATTTAAATTGGTATTACAATCTTGCTGTGAGGCTGAACTGGAATTTGGGGTATCCGGTATGGTGTCACTACCAGTGCAATCACTGTCATCTCCCCAGATATGACGTAAACCCAACCAATGCCCTATTTCATGCACGGCAGTCCGACCACCGGATGCTAAAGGATCTACATTGCCTACCGTACCAAAGGCCGTTGTAGTAATCACCACTCCATCGGTATTGGCTACACCTCCCGGAAACTGAGCATAGCCCAATAATCCTGGAAATAAATCGCAAACCCATAAGTTTAAATATTCATCAGTAGGCCAGGCATCCTTTCCTCCCAAACTATCAAATTTTGCATCCTCGCTAAAAGGATTAAAAAATCCTAGAAAGGTGCCTCCCGTGGTGGAGGTACGTGTAATTCCTGGAGTATAATTACCCTGTGGATCCAAACTTGCCAAGCAGAATTCAATTTCTATGTCTGCTTGAATACTATCAAAATATGGAGGTAAAACAATGTTATTCAAAGCCCGATAATCTCTGTTTAATACATCTAATTGAGATTGAATTTGGGCATCCGAAATATTTTGTAATGAATCTTTATAAAGCACATGTACCACCACCGGAATGGTTAGCAACAATGCTCGTTGCTCATCGTCTGCTGGATGTTGAAGCCTCCATTGATGAGCCAAGCTTTGTGATTGAAGTATCCCTGCATGATATTGTTCATCATATCCCATTTTATATTGATGAACATCTTGGGTAGCACATTGCTGAGAATGGGTACAACCTACAATTATCAGAACAGCGATTACCGACAATAATTTCTTCATGATTTTATTTTGTTGAATAAATAAAAGTAAAAAAAAAAGGGTGAAAAAATTCACCCCTTTTTTAATATTTTAGAATCGATTATTTAATTTCTAATAATTCAACTACAAAGATTAATGTTGCATATGGCGGAATCGTGCCTCCTGCGCCTTTATCGCCATATGCTAAATCGTAAGGAATATATAATTCCCATTTACTTCCTTGAGGCATCATTAACAAGGCCTCAACCCATCCTTTAATTACGCCGGTTACAGGAAATTCAATCGGCTCTCCTCTATCATAAGAACTATCAAAAGTTGTTCCATCAATTAAAGTTCCTTTGTAATGCACCTTTACAGTATTTGTTTCTTTAGCGATGGGTCCCGTGCCTTGATCAATAACCTTATACTGTAAACCACTTGCGGTAACCTTAACTCCTTCTTTGGTTTTATTTTCTTCTAACCATTTTAATTGAGCTGATTTATCTTTCTCTGCCTTAGCCGCATATTGTTTAAAGAAATAATCATTCACATATTGATTAGCTGACTCGGCATTGATAACTGATGTTTTTTCCTGAGCATCTTTAAAACCTTGCATCAAGGCATCCATATTTAAATTTTCTACTCCCTGATCGCTGATATTTTTCATTACCGCAGTACCTATGCAATAACTTAAAGAGTCATTGGCCGTTTTCATGGTAAATTTACCTTTCGACTTTTTTGTCTTATTTTTTTGTGCTGATAAATCTGATCCGCCGAAAATGAAAACGGCAGATAATAGAATGAATGCTGTATATCTCATATTTTGTATTTATGAAACAAATTTATCAAAATTATGCCAAAGTTGAATCTTACAACATTTCTTAACCTGGATTAGCATAGAATGGCCAAACCGAGTTTCATGATAAAATCTATGATTCCCTTATTCCATCTACAAAAATTGGCTAAATTTAGCCATCATTTCCTTCGAAGCCATCATTCAAAAATTTGCTGAAAACAAAGATAAAACAGGTTGGACCTATATTGATTTTCCGGCAAAAATCGCAAAAAAATTAACCCCGACATAAAAAAAGTTTTCGTGTAAAAGGCACCCTTGATAATCATACCATTAATGGGGTGAGTATTTTGCCAATGGGAGTAGACGATTTTATTTTGCCCTTAAATGCTGGTATGCGTAAAGGAATAAAAAAATCATCGGTGAAAAAATATCCGTGAGTCTAATGGAAGACACAGATTTACCCCAACTCTCCGAAGACCTTTTAAATTGTTTGGAGGACGATATGCTGGCTTTGAAAAATTTTAATGCCTTAACAGCTTCTCACCAGCGATATTATTCTAATTGGGTAGAATCCGCCAAAACAGAAGCTACCAAAGCTAACCGAATTACCAAGGCTATGAAAGGCCTTGCCATGGGCTTGCCGTATAATGAGATGATGCATTTAAAATAGTAAAAGAGATTTTAGATACCCAGATGCTTTTGTATATTTGAACAAAATTCACCTTATGAAAAAAGCCCTAACTATTGCCTTGTTATTGTTATCTAGTGTTGTTTACTCTCAAACCATTTTAATAGAAGATGATTTTAGCACTGACGGCGGAACTTTTAAAGTCTCTACCCAAAATGATTATTCAACGTATGTAAAAGATGGGCATTATACCATGAATATTACCAAAAAAGGTTCCTATTGGTTTTATCATTACTTCGATTTTAAAGCAAGTCAGAATAACTTTACCGTTGAATGTACCATGGAATTAAAATCCGGAGATCCTACTACGTATTATGGATTAGCAGTGGGTCTGTACAATGACAAATCTAATTATGTAAACTTTTATGTGAACAATGAAGGTAAGTTTTTTGTGAATCATTATTATGCAGAAGAGCTGCATGATAGGGCGCCAACTCAAACCAATTCAGCCATCAATACCAAAGGTCCAAATACCTTAAAAGTTGTGAGAAGATACAATGTTTGTTCTTATTATATCAATGGTAAATTAGTGCATGCTGATGCCGAAAGAAGTTATTATGATAATGGATTTGCTTTGCAAGTTTATGGTACCGGTGAAGTGTGGGTAGATAAATTTAAGTTAACCAAGGATGAGTATAAAATTAATGTGGTGGATAATTCTGTTATGGGTCGTACAAAAGAAGATTTGGGGAGCAATGTAAATTCATCTCATTCCGAATTGGGACCCATCATTGCAGCCGATGGTAAAACCTTATACTTTACCCGTGATGAAGAAGCCGGTAATAAACAAGATATTTGGTACAGTAAATTAGATGTAAATGGAAACTGGGGGCCTGCCATTAATATGGGCAAACCTTTAAACAATAACGGAAATAATTATTTATTAAGTATCTCTCCCGACAACAATTTAATGTATGTTGGAAATACCTATTCGCCAAATGGAGACCCTTTGGGTTCGGGTTTATCGATTAGTACCAAAGAACAAAATGGATGGTCTATGCCAAAAGCACTGGCCATAAAGGATTTGAAGAACGTAAACAAATATTCTGATTATTATCCTGATCTCAGTAATCGTTTTATTATTATGGCTATTGAAAATGAAGATAGTTATGGAGAGAAAGATTTATTCATCTCCTTTATTCAGGAAGATGGATCTTATTCAAAGCCTTTAAACATGGGTAATGTAATTAATTCAGTGGGTGCTGAATTCGCTCCGGTTTTAGCAGCCGATGGTAAAACATTGTATTTTAATTCTTATGGACATACCAGTTATGGCAGCGCCGATGTATTTATGACCAAAAGATTAGATGATACCTGGACTAAATGGTCGACTCCAAAAAACCTGGGGCCTGAAATAAATTCAGATGAATGGGATGGACAGATTTCTATCTCTGCGGATGGTAAATTTGGTTATATATCTACTTCTAATGGAGTTGCTGATAAAAGCTCCAATATCTTTCGTTTCGAATTAGGATCTGCTGCTCCTGAACCTGTTTTGTTGGTGTACGGAAAAGTATTAAATAGTAAAACCAATGAACCATTAGGGGCTAGTATTAATTATTATGATTTGGCGAATAATGCAAGCATGGGAACGGCTATTTCTGATCCTAAAGATGGTTCCTATAAAATTATTTTACCGGTTGGGAAAGCCTATAGTTTCTTGGCGGAAAAATCTGGCTTCTACCCTATTTCGGATAACCTGGATGTAACCAACTTAACGCAGTACACCGAAATTGAAAGGAATTTATATTTAACACCGGTTGATATTGGTGAGGTAATTCGCTTAAATAATTTATTTTTCGATACAGATAAGTCGGATTTGAAGCCTTCTTCCGCTGCCGAATTAGATCGTTTAGCCAAGTTCTTAAAGAGCAATGCTACGGTTGAAATTCAAATTTCCGGACATACCGATGACAAAGGAACCGATGAGCATAATCAAACGCTATCACAAGACAGGGTAAATTCCGTAATCAAATACCTGGTGAATAAAGGAATTAGCAATACCCGAATGAAAGGGGTTGGTTTTGGAGAAACAAAGCCTATTAAATCCAATGAAACAGAGGAAGGTAGAGCTCAAAACCGTAGAGTAGAATTTACTATTTTAAAGAAATAGTAAAACATCAAGGTGGCAAAGGCCCAGTATAATTAATGCAGGGAACTCCTTCGGGACGGAAACAAGCCCGATGAATATTGATTTGGATATCCTGAATATTTTGGTCAGTTACCGTAATGCTGCATAAACATATGTTTAACCATTCTTTTAAACAGCCAGGGTCTTCTACTTTCAAATAAGAATCATCGGCTGGATGAAGCATTAAATCCACAAATGAGGCATCCTTTCGGTAATCATCGATGATACAATAATTACCGGGCTCTACACTGAGGCTAAATTTCCCCAACGAATCTGTTACAATGGTTTTAATAATTAAACTCGAAAGATCATTGGTATTGCCCTTTCTAATATGTAACACTTTACCCGGATAAGGGGTTGGGGTGGCCATTTGTTCTAATAAGGTTTCCGGCGGACGAGCCCCTCCGCAATAATTACTGGTATAAGTTATTGTTCCGGAAACTTGGTAAGATTTTTTATGTTCAGGTAGATTTTCTTTATTCAACACCTTGCAGGATGACTGAAAAAAAATGATGACAAATAAAAAATGGATGGCATTCAATGCTTTCATGTTAAGCTAAACTGTCAACAATCATACCAAGAAAAAATGAGAATAACCAGTGTTAATAACGGGTGGATGCTTTATTGACCGAAGAAATATTTTGAATGAGTAAAACAATACCTATTATTAAAAATATAATTCCCAAAGGAATGGGAAAGATTGAAAATGGTTTTAGCTCCGTTAAATGGGAATTAGTACTGCCAATAATGAACATGGCAAAGCTTATTCCAAAAGCGAGCAA
>JBEIQI010000282.1:0-3609 GCA_040376605.1 Flavobacteriales bacterium
ATTTCACTCTAGATGCAATATCAGACATAGTAAAAAATTTATGAGGTTTAATTGGTGCAAAGTAAATAAAAACTATACAATATCTATCATAAATTAAAAAAAATAAATTTAATGTGATTTTTGAAAGGCCCTGTACCTGTGACACTTGCAACCGTTTGGGAGCTATATAGATAAATTTATTAACTGCTGATTGGCGATTCCAAGCACCTTTTCAGCTGGTTTTGGCTTCATGGAATGGAGTCCCGTAAGGCTTCCGAAAGCGGGTAAAATCATTCTTTTTTCACTAATGAAAAAGCAAGGAATTTTAATGGTTTGTTTGGCTTTGCCAACCAATCTAATACCAGGATGTATGTGACCATACATATTGTACCCACTGCAATTCTCAAGTTCATGATGACTAAGGTGTATATTCTGCACTATTAATGTTGGATGAACGGTTATACCTACCTCATGATATAGGTTCAATGGTAATAAGTCATGATTGCCTTCGATGAGGATAAATTGCAGCTGTGGCCGTTGCCTTACCCAATTAGAAAATAACTCCCATTCCATATTATAGTGGCTATGAAACAAATCGCCCAAAAAAACTATTTTGCTGGGAGAAAGTTCTTGAATCAACTTTTCAATTCGCTGAAGATCGGTGGTGTCTGAGCCCAAAGGCAAAGGAATACCCGACTTGCGAAAATGTCCTGATTTGCCCAAATGTAAATCAGAAATAATTAGGGTTTTGTTAGAGGGCCAAAACAGGCACTTTTCGGATAACAGCATCCATTCTTCTCCTCCCGCCTCGATGAACATTCGCTCCATTTGGTAAAAATAAGGTAGAAATGATGAACCATAATGAATTTGAGTTGTAATTAATAAGAATATAAATTTTAAATGAATATCTATGAAGCCATTCCTTGCAATTAACGCTTTGATATTCTGTGCTTTATCTGCAAATTCACAGAACCTAGATCATAATCAATTTGCCACTAATTTCATGGTTACCCAACAAGTGGTTAATTACAATAACCTCAATATTAATGACAATATCCAAATACAAACCTCCAACCGAGGCAATTCTTCGGCCATGAATCGTTTTCCTAACAGAAGTAATGTAAATACCCAACAAACTACACAAACCAAAGTGGTAAAAAACAGAACCAGCCCACAATCAAATCCCCAAAAGACTAGCTATGCCGACAATAACGTTGGCAATTTTATTCCCAAAATAGAAAAGCAAAATACAACCAAAAATGATGTCGTGGTGGCGACAAACACCGAACCCAATGGCACTTACAATGTATTTCATACCGCCAATAATCAACCCAATATTAAAGCAGACTCCCCTGGATTAGATTTTAAACCAATTGGTTTATCTGGCAGGGATTATAGCAATGGGGGAAAGCTAAAGAAAGGACAAAAAAACGTTTATCAAACACCTAAAACAAAAAAGCCGAAACATAAATCGAAACCCAGATTTGTTAAATTAAAGTATCGCACTACCGGCTGCGCAAAATGGTAGTTATTAGTTAAGTAAAGACAATAAAATCAACTTGTCTTCTTTCGATATCAGCATTCTTCACTTCAATTTTTATTTTATCTCCTAAGCGGTAACGTTTGCCATATTTCTTACCAAGGAATTGGTGGTTCTTATCATCGTAGGCATAATTATCATCCTTCATATCGCGAGCACGAACCATTCCTTCACATTTGTTTTCAAGAATTTCTACATAAATACCCCATTCGGTTACCCCACTAATTACTCCATCAAAAACTTCCCCTATTCTATCGGATAAATATTCAACTTGTTTGTATTTCACAGAGGCCCTTTCGGCTTCCGCGGCTTTCTTTTCCATGTCGGAGGAGTGAATACATTTAGTTTCATAATCCTTGGCATTGGCAGATGCCATTCCAATTAAATAGCGATCTAATAATCGATGAACCATTACATCAGGATACCTTCGAATGGGTGATGTAAAATGTGAATAATGATCAAATCCCAATCCATAATGCCCAATATTAATTGTACTATAAATGGCTTTGGCCATGCTCCTGATAGTTAAGCTTTGTATCATATCCTCTTCCGGTTTGCCTTTTACTGCATCCATCATAGCATTTAAGCTCTGAGCAATATTCCTCGGACTATTGATATCAATTTTATACCCAAATGTTTTTACAAACTCCTTTAGTTCTTGCAATTTTGTTTCATTGGGTTGATCGTGAATTCTATAAACAAAGGTTTTTAACTCCTTTTGTTTTTCGTCTTTTAATCCAATACGCTCAGCTACCTTTTTATTGGCCAATAACATGAACTCTTCGATCAGCCAATTTGCCTCCTTGGTTACCTTAAAATAAACATCATAAGGGACCCCTTTCGCGTCGAGTTTAAATTTCACCTCGGTCGATTCTACTCTTAACGCACCATTATCAAATCGGGCCTTTCTTAAAATAGAAGCAAGTTTCCAAAAGGTAGCAATCTCCTCCTTTAAATCCCCCTCTCCGGTTTCTATTACTTGCTGAGCCTCTTCATATGTAAATCGACGAATTGAATGAATAACCGTCCTTCCAAACCATTGCGACTTTATATTAGTATCCTTGTCCATTTCAAAAACGGCACTATAACAAAGTTTATCTTCGTTGGGCCTAAGGGAACAAACTCCATTCGATAGCTTTTCGGGTAACATAGGAACTACTCTATCCACCAAATAAACGGAGGTCGCCCTATTATATGCTTCCTGGTCCAAAATACTTCCTTCAGGCATATAATGAGTAACATCTGCAATATGTACACCTATTTCGTAGTTGCCATTTTCTAAGGTTCTTATAGAAAGGGCATCATCAAAATCCTTGGCATCATGGGGATCAATCGTAAAGGTGGTAACTTTCCTAAAATCACGTCTTTTATTAATCTCCTCCTCGCTAATATCAAACCCTATTCTTTCTGCATAAGCTTCAACGGCTGGCGGGAATTCGGAAGGAAAACCATATTCGGCAAGAATAGCATGCATTTCTGTTTCATTCTCTCCTTTTTTGCCAAGTACTTTTATTACTTCTCCGGTTGGTTTCTTCCCTCCTTTTGGCCATTCGGTAATTCTAACCACCGCCTTTTCCCCATGTTTTCCACCATTCAAATTATTTAGTGGAATAAAAATATCTATCGATATTTTGTCATTATCAGGCACTAGAAAAGCATATTTGTCCGAGACGTCCAATACTCCTACAAACTCCGTTTTATTTCTCTTTAAAATTTCAATAATCTCGCCTTCCTTTTTTCCTTCTGTTTTTCTATTAAACAAATTAACTTTGGCGATATCCCCAGGCATGGCGCCGTTTACATGTTTTGAAGAAATAAATATATCTGTATCCTCTCCTTCAACAATTACAAATGCATTTCCGGAACTTAATAAATCCACCCTACCTTCCAAGTGAGTTTCATTCTTGATAAATCTGAATTTCCCTTTTTGTAACTCCTCAATTTCACCCTTTTCAACCAACGAGTCCAATATTTCAGGGACAAGGGCTTTAGAAAAGTCATCCTTTAGGGTCATAAGGGCAGCAATTTGCTTATAATTGAGTTGCTTATTTCCAGCTGCTTGCAAAATTTTTTTAATTTCAGCAGACATG
>JBEIQI010000093.1:0-10455 GCA_040376605.1 Flavobacteriales bacterium
CACTTTTTTTTAAAATATTGCTGTTTACCAAATAAACGGCGATCGACATAATAGGAAGTGGCATCAGCACAAATAGGGTAAGTTTAGGACTCGTACTAACCATAATAGGTACTACCAATAAAAACAGAATTAGAAGTCCTGAAGTGTACATGATAGCGGGTCCAATATACATTCGAACGCGGCCAACATCTTCGCTAATTCGGTTCATTAAATCCCCGGTGCTATTCGATTTAAAGAAACCAATATGTAATTTTTGATAATGTGAATAGATGGCATTTTTGAGATCATATTCCACATGCCTAGACATGATAATGATGGTTTGTCTCATCAGGAACATAAAAAAACCTTTTAATAAAGCCATTGCCAGCATTAAAACGGCAAAATAACTTGCTAAACGCATCGAACTCCTGGTTACCATTTTCGATTGTGAACTATTATCAAATAATTGATGAATAAGTACCTGATCTACTACTGCATCCACCATTTGCTGCACAATCCGGGCAGGATAGATGGCAAAAAAGTTAGAAATGGCGATGCAAACCAAGCCTGCGAAGAAAAGGTATTTATATTTCCAGAAATAGTGGTTTAATGAACCAAGTGATCTCAAAAGATAATAATCTTTAATTATTTATAAAGCCTTAAAAACGGTGTCAACATATTCAAATATGATTATCTTTGACGACTTCTGTAAAGGTCAACAAAATTATCACTTTATAGTAAGTCATCGGCATAAAATCATTTAAAATATGGAAACTGTTGTAAAGAGCAATAGCGTGGAGTTAAATGTATTGAAAGATATGGGCTCAATGGGACATGAACAAGTTGTTTTTTGTCAAGATGAAGCCACCGGATTAAAAGCTATTATTGGAATACATAATACGGTTCTAGGTCCAGCCTTGGGTGGTACCAGAATGTGGCATTATGCCAACGATGCTGAAGCTCTTGAGGATGTTTTAAGACTTTCTCGCGGAATGACGTTTAAAGCAGCTATTGCTGGTTTAAATTTAGGCGGCGGGAAAGCAGTTATCATTGGGGATTCAAGAACTCAAAAAAATGAAGCTCTACTCCGGAGGTTTGGGAAATTTGTAGATAGTCTGGGTGGAAAATATATTACTGCAGAAGATGTAGGAATGGGAACTGCCGATATTGAATATATCGGTATGGAAACTAAACATGTTACTGGTTTACCTGAATATTTAGGTGGAACTGGAGATCCATCACCTGTTACGGCATATGGTGTTTATATGGGAATGAAGGCTTCGGCTAAAAAGGTTTATGGGAATGATGATTTAAAGGGTAAAGTGGTGGCAGTTCAAGGTTGTGGACATGTGGGGCAATACTTGGTAGGTCATTTAGTAAATGAAGGTGCTAAAGTTTTGGTTGCAGATATTTTCGAAGACAATTTGCAAGAATGCACCAAAAAATATCCATCAGTGCAGGTAATTGATCCGCAAAAGATTTACGAAACGGCTATGGATATTTATGCTCCTTGCGCTTTAGGTGGGACTTTAAATGATGTTACCATTGATCAATTAAAATGTACCATAGTTGCGGGTGCCGCCAATAATCAATTAAAAATTGAAAAGATTCACGGTCTGAAATTAATTGAAAAGGGAATTGTTTATGCACCTGATTTTTTAATTAATTCCGGAGGACTCATCAATGTTTATGGAGAGATTATGGGATATAACAAAGAAGCAGCGATGAAGAAGGCCGAATTTATTTATGGAGTTACCTTGGAGATCTTTAAATATGCATCCGAAAACAATATTACCAATGGTGAGGCAGCCATACATTATGCTCAAAGGAGAATAAATCAAATAGCTAAAATTAATTCAGTACTATAATATATTTATTAATCAGTTCTTACAACGAGGTTCATTTCAATGCTTAACAGGCGACATATCCGGGTGAAAGTTTTACAAGCCATCTATTCACATTTCCAATCAGGAAGTGAGCAATTAGTAGCTGAGGAAGATAATCTTTTACTATCTATGGATAAGATCTATGATCTTTATTTATATCAATTGGCCTTTTTGGTTGAATTGCAGCACGAAGCTTACAAAGAAAGAGACGAAGCAAAATCTAAGTATTTTCCTACCGAGGATGACTTAATGCCTGAAACTAATTTTACCAGAAGCAGAGCATTAAATGCCATTACTAAAAGCGAAACACTTTTAAAACTTCTTGAGACCAAAAAAATCTCCTGGTCATCACAAAGTGACCAAATGAATAAGATTTTTAGAAGGATTAGAAATACCGATGAGTATAAAAAGTACTTCCGTCTTCCTCAAACTAATATGGAGGATGATATAGAGTTTCTACAACATATTTATAATACCTATGTTTTTGATAACGAGTTTGTAGAAACGTATTACGAGGAGTTAAATATTCACTGGTATGATGATATTTTTGTTGTGAATCCTGCGGTATCCAAAACCATTAAACATTTGCAGGAGGATCAGGAAGTACAACTATTGCCCTTATATAAAGAACGTGAAGAAGATCGTCAATTTGCCATAGACTTATTTAGAAAAGTCATTTTGCATAGTGATGAATATGAAGAGTGGATTAAAAACAAGGCTCAAAATTGGGAGTTGGAACGAATTGCAGTGATGGATATCATGTTGATGAAAATGGCCATTTGCGAAGTGTTAAATTTTGAAAACGTACCTATTAAAGTGAGTTTGAATGAGTACATTGAACTAGCTAAATCTTTCAGCACACCCAAAAGTTCCGTGTTTATTAATGGTATTTTGGATAAATTAGTAGTTGAATTAAAAGATAATGGTAAAATTGTAAAGACCGGAAGAGGTCTTATTGATAATTAATTAGAATAAGTTAAACTAAATAAAAACGAGAATTATGAGTGGAAGAATCATGTTAATGTTGTTATTAGCTTCTTCTTTGTTATTGGCTTGCGGTAAAAAGAAGAGTGGAGTTAACTCTGATATTGTAAACAATCCTCTAACGGCTGATGGGAAAGGCAATCCGGATGAATTAGCCGAAATTAGCTTTAAGGAAACACAATTCAACTTTGGAGAAATCATTCAGGGTCAAGTGGTAGAAACGGATTTTGAATTTACCAATACCGGTAAAAATGATTTAGTTATTTACGATGCTAAAGGAAGCTGCGGTTGCACGGTTCCGGAATACCCAAAGGAGCCTATATCACCGGGCAAATCAAATAAAATTCATGTAAAGTTTGATAGTACCAATAAAGAGGGACATCAAACAAAGACAGTAACACTTACCTGCAACACTCAACCTAATCAAGTTACTTTGCAGATTGTAGGGGATGTTATTATTAACTAAATAGTATAAAAAAAGAAGTATGTTTAATTTATTTATTTCGATGATGGCCGGAGGCCAGGAAGGCGGAGGAGGAATGACTCAGTTCATTTTCCTTATACCAATTATGTTGGTGTTTTATTTTTTCATGATCAGACCTCAGATGAAAAAATCTAAGCAACAAAAAAAATTCAGAGAGGAAATTGGTAAAGGGGATAAAATTGTTACCATCGGTGGACTTCATGGTAAAATTCTTGAAGTGGAAGAAACCACCTTTATTGTTGAATTGTACGATAAAACCCATGTCAGATTGGAGAAGTCAGCGGTTTCTATGGAAACCACGATGGCTTTGGCCGATGCCAATAAAAATGGTGGTGGTAAATCCGATACATCTACAAAGTCTGCTAAAAAGGAAGAAGCTAAATAATTAGATAATATGTCATTCGCCTTGCGTATGATGTTTGGTAATTAATTCTTTGATTGGATATAGATTCATTACATTTGTTAGTGAATTTATTCTTTTATGCCTGTACATACCAGATTTCATATTAGAAGGAAAATTTTTGCACTGGTACTTTGTTTGATCTTTAGTTCCATGCTTTGGTTATTGAATAATTTAAACGGGGTGCAAACCATATCTGTTCAGATTCCAGTAAAATTTAATGGTTTACCATATGATATGGTTACTACCAATTCTTTACCTACTTCAATGGAAGCAACCATAGAAGCCACAGGATTTACCCTTTTATTTAGAAATTTGAGATCACCTAAAACCGTGGTTGAAATTCCTTTAAGATTAGAGAATGGCATGCTGGCCCCTGGCAGAAATTACCTCTTTAATGTGAACTATTATATGCAGGATATAACCGATGCTTTGGGCAGAAATCTTAAAATTAAAAGACTCTTTCCGGATACCTTTAGTATTCGATTTGAAAAGAAATTTATTAAAAAGGTCCCCATTTATTTAAGCAGTGATATTCAATTTGAAAAGGAATTTGACATTTCCGGACTTGCAAAATTAAGTCCAGACTCAGTAATCATTTCTGGAACAAAAGCTAGGGTGAATGAGGTAGATTCTGTTCCAACACAGAGACTAGTGTTGAAGGGAGTTAATAAAACTTATCAAGGAAAATTGGCCTTGGATTATATGAATGGGATAAGTTTTAATGAAGATAAAGTTCAGGTAGAATTACCTGTGGGTCAGTTTACCGAAAAGCTGATTAATTTAAAAGTAATACCTAAAAATGTACCCTTGGGTTTTGAATTAAATATTATTCCTGATAATATTCAAATGAAAGTTCTAGTTCCTATAAGAGATTTTAATGATATAGATATATCACAGTTTGAAGTTATCGCAGAGTTTCCGGAAGATCCCAAAAGGCTCAACAAAATTTTACTGAAGGTAAGCCATACACCTGATTTTGTTAAAGTGAAATCAATTAAACCGGCTGCTGTCGAGTTTAAAATTAAACAAACCAATTAAGGGATGAAAATTGTTGGCTTAACAGGAGGAATTGGAACGGGTAAAACTACGGTAGCCAAATTGTTCAATAAATTTGGAGTGCCTGTTTTTTATGCTGACTCCGAAGCCAAAGATTTATATAATGGTCCTGAGGTTGTTTCAGAGGTGGCAAAATTATTAAATGCCCCCGAAATAATTAATCCCGACGGTACACTCAAAAAAGAATCATTGGCAAGAATTATTTTCAATGATGCAGAAAAAAGAAATGCATTAAATCAATTTATTCATCCTCTGGTAAAAAATAAATTTGATGAATGGTTAAATCAGAACCCTGCCAGTTATTGTATCAGAGAGGCAGCCATTCTCATTGAATCTGGTTCATACAAAGATTGTAATGAAATAATTGTAGTTACTTCTCCAATGGAGACTCGAATTCATAGGGTGATGAAAAGAGATCAATTGAATAGAACGGATGTTGAGAAAAGAATTTTGGCACAGTTAAGTGATGAGGAACGAATCAAATATGCCAGTTTTATCATTCACAATAATGGAACAGAGGAGGACCTTTCTGAACAAGTGAAATTGATTCATTCAAAATTGACTCAATAAAGCCTTTGTATTATTTTAGCAATTAACCCATGAAAATATTTACATCAGATCAAATAAAAAATGCGGATCGTTTCACGATCGAAAATGAGCCCATTACTTCATCGGCATTAATGGAAAGAGCCGGTTCACGATTGGTAGAAGAGGTGCTGGATATTTTCCCTAATACCCAAGATTTTACCATTTTTGCAGGGCCCGGTAATAACGGAGGAGATGGCCTGGTAATGGCTAGATTGTTACAAGAGAAAAATAAAACGGTTCAGGTGGTTTTATTGGATACCGGAATTCTTTCGCCGGAATTAACCCTCAATATAGATAGGTGGACTTCAATCGGTAATGATATCATTAATATTCGTAGTACAGCTGATATCAATAAAATTGATTGTAAAGAAGAATCTTTATTTGTGGATGCTCTTTTCGGGATTGGTTTAAATCGACCCCTTGATGGCCTTGCTCAGGAGTTGGTTCAATACATTAATCAACAGCCTAATTTCAAACTCGCAGTGGATGTCCCATCAGGGCTATCAGCAGAGGCTGATCATTTGAGCTCTTTAACGAATACTATCATTGCTCAATTAACCTTATCTATTCAATTTCCTAAACTCGCCTTTTTCTTTGCGGAGAATGAAATATTTGTTGGACGCTGGAAATTGATTGATATTAATTTAAGTTCAACCTTTATTTTAAATGAACCAACGAATTCTTTCTTGTTGGATGAAACTTCCATTCGAGATATAATTATACCAAGAGATTCTTTTGCTCATAAAGGAACTTTTGGTCATGCATTAATTATTGCAGGGAGCAAGGGGAAAATTGGAGCATCTATTTTATCTGGGGAAGCTGCATTAAAAACAGGTTGTGGATTATTAACCATGCAAATTCCTTCGTCAGGTGTTGAAGCCATGCATTCTTCATTGCCTGAGGCAATGGTTATTGCAGATTCACATACTGATAAAATTACAGATAAAGTAAATGATACCACACGATACAATGCCATAGGGTTTGGTCCTGGTATTGATAAACATAAAGAAACAGCTGATGTTCTTAAATTAATCATTCAAAATGCCTCTCAACCTTTTATCATTGATGCGGATGGATTAAATATATTATCTGAAAATTTAACCTGGATTCAGTTTTTAAATGGATCTACTATTTTAACTCCTCATCCCGGAGAATTTGATCGATTAACACATAAACATGTCTCTGGTATTGAAAGGTTTAAAACCCAATTGGAATTTTCTAAAAGGAACGGTGTGTATATGATTCTTAAGGGTCATCATACTTCCATCACCACCCCCAGTGGGATGGCATTTTTTAATGCAACTGGGAATAATGGAATGGCCACAGGTGGCAGTGGAGATGTATTAACCGGGATCATCACTTCGCTTTGTGCTCAGGGTTATTCACCACTTCATGCTTGTCTGTTGGGAGTATATTTACATGGGTATGCAGGGGATTGTGCCGCTGCAGTGGAGTCTAAAACTTCGATGATAGCATCTGATATTATTGAGCATATTCCCGACTTCTTTTTAGCATTTGAGAAATAATCATTCTAGTAAATTTTTTTCTAAACTTTTTATTAAAATTCAATTAGGGATAGATTAAATTCATACCTCTATGGTATCTTTCATGAACCCGATTCGTACAAATAGCAACTATACATCCATTAAATCAAAGGTTATGAAAAAAATGTTACTAATTACCATTATGGTGGCTTCATTTACGATCTTAAGGGCACAGACCCTGCAACTTCCTGGGATAGGTTCCAATAATGTAACCGTTTCTGCTGCACAAATAAATTCAAATACTTTGCTATCGTTTTTGAATCCTGAATACAATGTAGAAGGTTTTACAGTGAAATTTGCAGCTATAAACAATCCGGCCTATTCAGCCAATTCAACCAACAATCAATTTACAAGTGATATGCTTACAAATATTCCGTTGCTGGTTGCAGGAAGTAATATTGAGTTGAATGTTACCCTAAAGGAACCAGGCGAACATGCTCCTTGGCAGAAGACTTATTATTTACTGGTCAATAATTAATTCAAGGCTAGTACCAATACCTCAAATTTATCTTTGGATAATTCAGGTTTAATGATGTTTAAGGCAGCTTGAAATGCAGGAGGGGGCGCAGCAGCTTTAAATCCAGCTAGCACAGCAATACTATCAGCCATGGTTGAGGCAGGCATTCCATGCTTAAACCATAACATTAATTGTTCTGGTTCCATTGATTTCATAATCTCAGTTCGATGTTCAATCAATTCTTCATCGGTAAATAATTCCCACAATAATTTTTCTGTTATGGTTTCTTCATGATGAATATGATTTAAATATTCACTTTGAAATTTGCAGGCTTGAATATAAAAGTCATGGCCATTGGTTGGACCTGCATTTAATTGATGTTTCAATTCTTCTTGCAATGCTTCCACCCGTTGATGGTCGTTTAATTCGAAACTTATAGCACCCGGCCTTTTAGTTTCAATATGTCGAAAGGTGTGATTTTCCTCATGGCATAAATGGCTTTCTAATAAAGCGAACATTTCATTGCCCAATTTTGAAGATCAACTACTTCTTGCTGGTTGTTAAAATTAATGGAGCCTGCCTGATGACTGAATTTTGATAAAATGTTTCTTAAGGCTTTATGGGGGAAATCGAAGGCTCTTAATCTGTTCATGGGTTATTAGTTAGAATATTTCTTCCAAAGCTATAAAAATATAACGATACCATGGACTTGTAATTGCTATGAGGCTTATAAGAAGAGTAGTCATCCACTCTCTTTTTGTTATACCCAGGTAATTCCTCATTTTTTTAGTGCTTAGCTTATACACATTAAACGTCATAACTAAGGGAAAAAAAACGTAATCAAACATAAAGTATCGAGGCCAAAAGATTCTGAAAATTTTCACGATCGGACTGCTCATGAAATTGAGATATTCGAATATCATATGAGGTATAAAGTACGTCATTCCAATGAGGATAAAGCTCCATCCTATTTTCTTTTTAAGGGCTAACAATACCGCTGCTAAAGGCATGAAGCCAATTTTTATGATGTAGATAAATGGACTAGACCATGGATTTTTATTGAACATGAAACCTCCATCATATCCGAATTCACTTTTCCACAGTAAATATTTTATTTCATGAACTGCCATGTATCCTATCAACACAGAGGATAAACCAAAGAAAATCCAAAATACAATTTTGATATCCAGGTGCTTGAGTCGATCAATAATAGATTTAAGCCCTCTAAATTCAGCCTTTAAATAAATAATAATTCTTCTCCCAATTGCCTGATCTTTCTCCTGTTGAATGCGAATTATTTCCGTTCTGGCTTCCTCTAAATCAGCCTCCGTAATCCCTTTAACTTTTAGTAATTCATTAACTGCCTCAAGGGCTTCAGGTTCGTATAAATGGGAGTTGTCGATTATTTTTACCAATTGAATGGTAGAAAAATCCTGATAGATATTTATAAATGAATGCAATATTTTATTGCAATATTATTTTTCCTGTTGAAAGATCATTTCCATTTCTCATTCTTACCTCATACATACCTTTTGACTCACTACTTAAATCGAGGAGGATTAATTGATCAGCCATGATGGATTTTGCGTAAACCACTTTTCCTACAATATCGATTACCTCTATAAGTACTTCTGTATTGGTAAACTGAGGGGTTGATATTTGAAAAATTCCAGTTCCAGGATTTGGAAAAATTTGAAGAGTTTGGGTTATTTCTTCCAATCCGGCGCCAATATTACTCACCATGGTAATCAAGGAGGTATCCGAGCTACAGGCATTTATATCCATGTAACTTACCGAATAATTTCCATTGGCAGTAGGGGTGTAGCTTGCACTGAGCGCACCTGCTATTGGATTACCATTTAAATACCATTGATAAATAGGAGCCGAAGGCGATGCTGTTAAAACGCCACCTGAATAATTAATGGTTGGTGTAATGGGTGTTGGATAAACAGTAACGTAAATTGAATCAGTTGCTGTACATCCATTTATACCAATCACTAAAACATCATACCAATTGCTGGCAGGTGGAGCAATTACCCAAGTATCACCCATAGGTCCACCCGAACCCCAAATATATTGTAATCCCCCACCGGTAACATGTAATATAGTGGTATCCCCTTCACAAATTGGATTTGGAACTGCAGTAATATTTAAACTTGGTAGGGGCATTACATTGATAACATGTGATGCCGAACAGGTGCCTGTTCCATCATTAACAGTTAGGGTTACTGTGTAGGTGCCAATGGTGCTATATTGGACACCCGTTAAATGTTGATTGGTAGATGTTGGTATATTACTTCCGGGCGCCGACCATGTCCAGGAGGTGGCACCAGGTGAAAGATCTGTAAAGTTAACCGAATGACCTAAACAAACGGAAGATGCTGTTGAGGTAAAAAGGGTAACGGTGGTATCATTCACACCTGATAAGGGGCAATTGCTTCCAGAAGAAATATTATAAGGACTTACACTCCAACATCCGTATTGAGTAAAATATGAATATAGAGTTCCTCCCATAGTTGTGGTAAAATAATCCTGAATTTGATCTGCGGTGTTACAACCACCCTGATTGGTAATATTTGAACAAGAGTATCCACAAACAATCATGGAATATCCATTGGGATTTGACAACGGGGCCGCTGGTAAAAAATTTACCGAGGTGGTTGCTCCACCTGGAGCTCCTACGATGGTAGTGGTGGCTGGTGAATTGGGACAATGAAAATTGCTTGAAATTCCAGCACCGGCATACCTCACTTCGGTAACATTACCTACGAAAGGTCCTGAAAGGTTTATCGTAACTGGTTCGTATGTGCATACCCCAATTTTTATATTCGGAATATTCTGATCTACATTGATATTGAGCACACCTCCATCATAATTGGAAAATACCACCACATTGCCACCGCCGCCGCCACCAGCAGTAATGCAGGTGTCGGTTATAATTGATTGAGAAAATGAAGTTAGACTCGTTATGGTTGTGATGAAAAGTAAGAGTAAATATTTTTTCATGGCCTTTGGATTTTGTAATTGTAAATATAATGATTTTTTTAGTCGTATCCTATATTGTTTATAGGGCA
>JBEIQI010000227.1:0-5221 GCA_040376605.1 Flavobacteriales bacterium
AATGTAACTACACCAGGATCATGTGCAGGTAATTATAGTATAACCAGAACCTGGACAGCAACTGATGGATGTGGAAACAGTTCAACCGCATCACAAACGATCAATGTTCAAGATATCACTCCGCCTGCTATAACATGCTCAGGCACTGTAACAGCATATGCTAATTGTGTCACGGGAGTTGCGGTAATTAACTTAACACCTCCAACTGTTACCGATGGATGTACTCCTGGCATTGTCCCTACAAGTAATCACCCAAGTCCTGCCTATCCTTTAGGAACTACTGTTGTAACTTGGACGGCTATGGATGCTTGTGGTAACATTGCTACTTGCAATCAAACCGTAATAGTTGGTAATACGGAAATTGACATTACCGGAAATGGTTGGGCTATTCTTCATACCTCATCGATTGTATCGACAACCAATGGGACAAATTTTGGCAACGTTGCCGTTACTGGTGGATTACAAACACAGACTTATGTAATTAAAAATCCAAGCGGCATTCCGCTTCAATTAACTGGAGTTCCAAGGGTAAAGATAACTGGATTAGCTGCAGCAGATTTCACTGTAACAGTAAATCCTTCATCAATAGTTGCACCAGGCGGGATTACCAGCTTTACAGTTGTATTCAATCCGTCGGCACCAGGTCTTCGCAATGCAAGAATTACAGTATTAAATAACGATTGTAACGAAAGTGACTATTGGTTTGCAATTCGTGGAACTGGAACTGGAACAGCACCTCCAAATAATAACGATAATCCAATTGTATTGAATCCATCAGGTCAAAATGATTCTAAGAATGAGACAAGTAATCTAACTTCGATAGAAACACAACCTAGATTGAGCGGAGTACTTTATCCAAATCCATCTAACGGTATCTTCACATTAGAATTAAGTGAAATGCCGCGAGGACAAGCGGAAATAAGAATCACAGATGCTTTAGGTCAAGTATTGTTCTCATCTGTCATCATGAATCAGACCCAGTATTATGATTTCTCTCATTTCAGAGCGGCCACGTATTACTTACAGGTAATTACAAATGAAGGAAGTTTCACTAAACAACTTATAATTACGCATAATTATTAGTCATTAAAATATAAAGTAAAACAAAAATGGGGCATATTATCTGTCCCGTTTTTGTTTTATTTTGATTTCGATTTACGAAAACAGTTGGTATAACTTATACTGATTCTTATGGTCTGGATAAGCTTATTTACCAAATGTTAGCTGGGCGATATACCAACTTTCGAAAATCCATAAAGGAGATATCACGATAGCTAAAATTGTTTGCAATTAATATTTGTATTAATAGCTGATCTAAAATCGTAACTCTATTTCAATCCCTTAAATAATTCATATAAAACCAGCTCAGTTGCAAAAGATATATTTAATTAATGTTGGTTCCTTCGTGAGTAATTTAGCGAACATTATCGCAAAATTCTACTTCCTTATCAATAAAGGTTGTCATAGGTATGGGAATACTAGTAATAATTTCGAGAGACTCCATACTATTGACATATTCACAGGTGAAATAATTTGGTCCGCTCAATTGAAAATGGATATTACCTGGAGTTCAGCAGCCACTTCAAGCGATGGAATACTTTATATCGCCTCTATGAATAATTATTCCGAAGGAAGAAAGGGCATGATTAATTCCTTCCTCACCAATTCAACTGTTCTATTAACAAATGCTCAGGTAAAATCAATATAGAAGATCAAACGTTCTATGCTATTTCGTTAGCATCACCGCTAGGTGCACTTCTTTATAAAAAAAAGGAAGGAGATTCAATTGAATTGCAAGGAAGAAAAATACAAATTCTAAGACTAGAATAGAGTGACTGTTGAAGGAAATTTTAAAACAAACCATTCAAAAAAATGTTTATGGTTAAAAGTTCCATTTAATGAATAACCTACATTATACAAGTCCCGAATTAATGGCTATGGAGCAACGCGAAAGAGCCAACTTAATTAATTCAATAACCGGGTTTAAAGCCTTAGCACTTATTGGTACAGTTGATTTAAAGGGCCAAACAAATTTGGCTATATTTAATTCATTGGTACATATTGGGGCTCATCCTCCGTTATTGGGATTTATTTGCCGACCAGATTCAGTTGAACGACATACCTTAGATAATATCCAAAAAACAGGATATTATACCATCAATCATGTACATAAGGACTTTTATCAAAAAGCTCATCAAACATCCGCCAGATATAATAAAGACCAATCGGAGTTTGAGGCTACGGGCTTAAATGCAATTTATAAACATCAATTTTTAGCACCCTTTGTTAACGAAAGTAATATCCAAATAGGGATGCATTTAAAAGAGGAAATTGTCATCAGCAGCAATAACACCATAATGATTATTGGGGAAATGATTCATATCGAGATTCCAAAGAGCTGTTTAACATTAGATGGTTTTTTGGATATTGAAAGAGCCGGAACGATTACTGTAAGCGGATTAGACAGTTATCATACAACTACTCGAATCAGTAGATTATCGTATGCCAAACCGGATAAGGAAATAATTGAAGAACCATTGATATATAAAGACTAACTTTAAGGCATGAAAAAAATAATCACCTTTATTTTATGTATCACCATTCCACTTATTATCGGCGCTATCGGTGGAATTGCAACTTCTTCAGGCCTGGATAATTGGTATCTTGCAGTCAACAAACCCTCTTTTAATCCCCCAAATTACGTATTTGGTCCTGTTTGGAGTTGTTTATACATACTCATGGGTATTTCACTTTATATGATTCTACAAACACCTGCTAGTGTTAGAAAGAACATAGCCATTGGGATCTTTTCTATTCAATTGACCTTAAATTTAATTTGGAGCTTTCTTTTCTTTAAATATCATTGGTTGGGTATTGCCTTATTGGAGATTATCCTCATTTGGATAAGTATATTAATAATGATTATTTCCTTTTTTAGGATTAAAAAGGTGGCAGGTTTGCTTCAAATACCTTATTTATTATGGGTTAGCTTTGCAAGTATTTTAAATGCATCTTATTGGTTGTTAAACTAAAGTAATTGCAATTACCGATATTATTTAACATATTTGAAGGTGAATTTTGGTTTAAATAGTTTCCTTATGACGAAATCAAAAAAGAAGTTTAAGTCTATATCCTTCCTTTTAATCATCCTGTTTCAATCGTTGATTTTTGCACAATCACATGACATTTGCATGAATCCTACAACCAAAAAATATGGTGTTTGTTATGCTGATACCATCAGGGTTCCTCAAATTTATGACTTCGGGCAATACATTAATTCTTTTGAATTTATACTCATGAAGGATGAGAAATATGGTGTTGTAGACCGCTATGGCAATTGGATTATTGACATGGTTTATGATCATATGTGGGAGTTTACAGAAATGGAAAATGAATTATTAGTTCGACAAGGGAATAAATATGGAATTATTAATCTAAAAGGGAAAATAATAGTTCCATTCTACGAACTACAACCTGGAGAAATCAATACCTTTCACATTGATGATCATTTATCATTCGCAAAAAAGACCAATGATTTTCAAGTCATTAGCAATGGCAAAATGGCTGTTTACAATATGCAAGGCAAACTAATTTTTGACTTTATTTATCCATTCGTTCAAGACATTTTAGTTACACCGGAAGATCCTAAAAAACATCCTTACTATATTTTTTTGGTTGGGGATAATGGAAAGTACAATTTTGTAGATGATAAAAATAAACCCATCTATAAAAATATCGTAGCCGAAGAAATGTATTCTGTTTATCATGCCTGGGGTTCTCATACAAAAGGCCTCCAAATCAATAATAAAATTCAATTTATGAATATTGAAACTGGGGAGTTAATGAATGATGAACAGATGAGTGATATGCTGGAACCATTTAACCTTGTGCAGAATTTAGAAGATAAGATGGGAGCAATTGGTGCAGATGGTAAGTTTAGAATACCCTGCATTTACGACAACATTGTGGAATTACCTGAGGTTGAATTTGTAACCATGGAAATGAATGACAAAAAAGGTCTAATGAATTTTGATGGAGAAATTCTTATTGAACCCATTTATGATAATGTGGCAGAAATTTGTTTCGATGGCATGAATCCAACATTATATCCTTATGAAGTAGATAATGGAACCGGACTAGCCATTTTTGTTTATGACAATAAAACCAAAAAAATGATTGCCAAAACAGATTTTATCTATAGCGATATTAATTGTTTCGAAATTACCGAAGAAGGTTTAAAGGCATATTTAACGGATCTTCAGGGTAACAAAGGATTATTATTACCCAATGGAAAAATCGAAATGAATACTAAATGAAAAACATACTATTTTACTTACTCCTCTCCATACCATCTTCAATTTTTGCTCAGGGTTTAGGGACATTTGATCCAGCAAATCAACCAATAGGTCCGGATTATTCGCAAGACAAATATTGGGCTGCTCTGCCCTTTAAGGAGGATGTAACGGATGAGGTTCCCAGGTTCGAAGAGGTCGTAAATGATTCATTAAAAGAGGTAGACGTATTTTATATTTATCCAACAGTATATCTAAATGGTAAAACATGGAATGCTGATGTGGATAACAAGTCATTAAACAGCAGAATAGATAAATATCCAGTTAAATACCATGGTTCGGTTTTTAATCAGGTTGCCAGGGTATTCGCACCAAGGTATCGGCAAGCTATCTTAAAAAGTTTTATGGATACTACTGGAAATGGAGAAAAGGCCCTTGCCTTTGCATATAACGATGTTAAAATAGCCTTTGAATATTATCTTAAACATTATAACAATGGAAGACCGATCATTATAGCATCACATAGCCAAGGGACCTATCATGCACGAAGGCTAATCAACGAATTCTTTGATGAGCCAAATATGAAAAAAAAATTGGTTTGTGCATATATAATTGGTTTTGGTATCAACGAAAAGGACTATGAAATATTAACACCCTGTGAATCACCTACAGAAACCAACTGCTATATAACTTGGGCTAGTTTTAAAAATGGATATGATCCCGTTAAATCCCCACTTTACGGAGATGTTTGTATTAACCCCATTAATTGGACGAGAGATACCCTATTAACAGAGGAAAGCGGTGGGATATTACTAAATATTCATCAAAAGAAATTTTATAAAACCCAAGTTCAAATAAATGGAAGTTATCTTTGGATTAAGACCAATACTCCCATTGTTGGTGCAATGAAAAACATGCATGTGGCCGAT
>JBEIQI010000105.1:0-9539 GCA_040376605.1 Flavobacteriales bacterium
AAAATTTAAGGCGGATGGCACCGGTGAGGCTAAAGGATATTGGTGGGACGAAAAAACGGAAACTTCGGATAAGGTAGAAATTCCATTTACCTGGATAGAAGAAAAGGCCAGTTTGACCATTGAATGGAGCAAGAACAAAGTATTTCCAGAATCTATTATGAAATTTAAATACAATAAAACAGGCTTTGAAGAATTTTATGAATTCAAAGATTATATGATGTATAGGTTGTAATGTCGAAGTCAGATAAAAATTTTATTTATTATTTAAAGCGACTCCCGGTTTTTATTTTTCCGGGAGTTGTTGTTTTCTTTTCTTATAAAATGGGCGAATTATCCATTCCTTATTTGGAGATGAAACATGATGTAGATTTTTTAAAAACCAAATACAATGTCTATCATATCGATTATTGGAGAATTGGTTTTTATGCCCATGTATTTACCAGTGTATTTGTTTTGTTGGCAGGAGCCACTCAGTTTACTCGTTATTTGATTTTTAAATGGCCCAGGTTCCATCGTTTCATGGGATATAGTTATGTATTGTTGGTATTATTTGTAAGTGGTCCGGGGGCCTTTGCCATGGCATTACATGGGAACGGGGGATTACCGGCAAGAGCCAGTTTTGTATTACAAACCATTATGTGGTTTATATTTACAGGTTCCGCCTGGTATTATGCTTATAAACGAAAATTCATCAAACATGCCGAGGCCATGTTGTTAAGTTATTCTTTAACCTTAGCGGCCATTTCTTTAAGAATCCTGGTGGTTATTTTGGGAAATTTACATATCAAAGGTTTGCGACCCGTGGATGCCTATATTTTTGTGGCATGGATGAGTTGGGTTCCTAACATGATTGTTGCAGGAATCCTAATTCATTTTGGATTGATAAAATGGTATTTTAAAAAGCAGGAAAGAATTTAATCTTCGAGAAGCGATTTGGGCTTCGGTTTTTTAGGGAATCCAATATCGAAAATAATTCCTAAATTAATGGTAGATCCATAAACTCCGGTACGATTAAAAAAGCTGGGCGGTCCGAGCCCCGAAACCTGAATATCAAACATAGAAACCAACGGTAATGTATATTGAAATACGGGTTTAATATTAAAGGCACCGTTAGCTAATCGTATTTTATAACCCAACGTTAAGCTAATATCGAATTGGGCATTAAATTTATTATTGCCTGTAGCTGTATCTTGCGCAATGATGGATTGAGGGTCCGCTTCACCAGTATAAATTACTTGGCCCGAACTATTTTTAATGGAATAATCAGCCCGGTAAATACTACCAAATGCTAAATCAAAACCGGCACCAAAAATAAAATTACCTAATTCCATATGCAGAGAAGAATACCAACCTAATTGATGTAGGTTTCCATATTCGTCTACCGACAATAAATTGCTGGCGTCATCGGTAGCCATATAGGTAGAATGAAATCTTTTCATTTTTACACTTAGTCCATTTCTCCAGAAAAAAGCTCTTCCCAATTGCCATCTTAAACCGATTCCTCCCGAATAACCAAAACCACCACTGGTGTTTTTTACACCCACCTGAGAAACGATTTGATCGGAGGTAATCAGCGAATAATTGGCCATTACCGGAATGTCAATTCCAAATTTAGATCCATCATATTCATTATCCGGTTCCGGATTAAATCGACGACCGTTATTGGAATTGTTATTATTGTTGTTGTTGCTATCGTTATTGGTTTCCGAACCATTTTGTTTGGTATAATTACCATCCTCCTTGCGCCATGTTTTTCCGGGTTTACCTTGAGCTACCCAATCGTTATATTCTTCAACGGTGGCTTCTTTTTCGTTATACGTATAGTACCCTCCTTTTATTTTTTCTGACAAGGCCTGATCATCTGAATAAAATTCCGACATATCGTTTTTGAAGGTTTTTTTATCCATCAATTTAAACTTGCCATCTTCTTTTTTCTCCACATAATAATCTACCACTTCTACCCGATCATTTCCTTTTTCAACTTTATAGGTATAGGTATACAACTGAGCTGCACCATCCATTTCGCGTTCCATAAAAACCAGTTTACCATCAACGGTTTTGGCAAAATATTCGGAGTCGGCATATTTAAAATAGCTGATATTTTTTGTATTGAGTTTTGTAAATTCTTCGGTGGTATCGTTGTAGATGCTGATGCCTTTGGCCAATTTATCGGCTTGAGCAGGTTTTATTTTAACGGATAAGGTTTCTCCTTGAAGGGTAACAATGGTACCATCCACTAAATCCGATTGGGCTTGAGCAAAGGATGCCGTAAAGATGAACAGAATCGTAAGAACCCACTGATAACGCAGTTGACGTTGAAGGAAAGGGAGCACCTGGTTCATGTAATATGCTTGGAATAGAAATTTATTAACGTAAAAGTACAAGATATAACGACTATTTTATCACATTTGTTGCAAACATCGCGCTAGACCATTGAGAGAATGGCCTGGTTAAAGGGTTAGAGGCTTCTTAAAAGATGTTATTGAATTGAAAAACAGTGAATTAAATGATGAAAATTTTAAATATATGGATTTAGACTTTCAACTTCTCAAGGAACTATGTGCCATTCAGGCCCCATCGGGTAACGAGGTGGCCATGAAGGAGTTTATCAAACAATATGTGGCCCATAATCAGCAAAACTGGAAAGTACAACCCGAGCTGATCGAGGGGGATTTTATTCAGGATTGTTTGATTTTAAAGTTTGGGAAACCTACCACGGCCATTTTTGCTCATATGGATTCGATAGGATTTACGGTTCGGTATAAAAACGAAGTGGTAAAAATTGGCGGACCTGTTGCGGAGCGGGGAATAAAATTAGTGGGGAAGGATTCGAAGGGTGAAATTGTCTGCAGCTTAATGGTAGATCAGGAACATTTGGGAGTGAAGTTTAATCGCGAAATTGATAGAGGAACCGAACTGACCTTTGCGCCAGATTGGAGAGAAACCGATGAATATGTTCAATGTTGTTATATGGACAATCGGTTAGGTGTTTGGAATGCTTTGCAAGTGGCCTCTGCTTTAGAGAATGGAGTGGTGGTATTTAGTTGTTGGGAAGAACATGGGGGAGGTACGGTTGGGTATTTAGGCGAGTATATTTGGAAGGAATGGGGCGTTCGACAAGCATTGATTTCGGATATTACATGGGTAACGGATGGAGTGCCGGCAGGCAAGGGAGTAGTAGTTTCCATGAGAGATAGGGGAATACCCAGGAGAAAATTTATTGATAAAATTATTGGCTTGTCGGAGAAATCCGGAATCCCTTTTCAGTTAGAGGTAGAAGGGGCAGGTGGGAGTGATGGAGGATATTTGCAAGCCTCACATCTTCCGTTCGATTGGTGTTTTATTGGGGCACCTGAAGATTTTGTGCATTCGCCCAACGAAAAAGTACATAAAAAGGATATCGAAGGAATGGTTCAGCTCTATGAATACCTAATGAAAAATTTATAATAACTAATACTTATACGTTAGTGGAGATCAACTAATGTCATCAGATAAATTTTCTGGATGAATTTATACAATGGGCTTCCATCCTCGTAGCATCGCCAGCGATGCCATCATCTTTAATCAAATCATCATTAAAGGAAATCAACCGAATGGGATCTGCTGATCTGCGTAAATCTGCGGGAACAAAAAAATGATCGACAAAGGTTATTATCCGAATGGCACCTGATTATCCTCGGGAACTAAACCCTAAGGTTTATATTCTTTCAATTCAAATTCTTCCCCATTAAAGTAGCCATAGGTATTATATTTAATCCAATCGCCCAGATTAATATATCTACCATTTTCTATTTCTTTATCCAAAGGTAAATGCCGATGTCCGAAAATCATGTAGTCGTAAGATTCCTTTTGCAACATTTCTTTGCAATATTGGAACAACCATTCTTTTTCATCTCCCAGATAATTCGCATCTTCGCTATAATTCGATTGCCGGCTTTTGCGACTAAAATAATTTGCGATACCAAAAGCTAAATTAGGATGAATGCGGGCATAACACCATTGAAAAAACCCGTTAGCAAATATTTTTTTAAGGAGCTTAAAACTATATTCACCCGGACCTAAACCATCGCCATGGGCCAGGTAGAATCTTTTTTGGTTGTAGATTTTTATAATGGGTTCATAATGAATTTCAACACCCAATTCTTTTTTTAGGTAGCCGAACATCCACATGTCGTGATTCCCGGTAAACAAATGAATTTTGATGCCTGCATCGGAGAGTTCTGCAATTTTACCGAGCAAACGAATAAAACCTTTGGGAGCTACATATTTATATTCGAACCAGAAATCGAAGAGATCGCCCATTAAATAAATTTCGGTCGCATTTTTCGAGACCTCACTGAGCCAGGCAACAATTCTTTTTTCACGTTCTAAGCTGCTGGCATAGTTAGGCACACCCAGGTGAAAATCGGATGCAAAATAAATATGAGAGGGTGCCGCCTGCATTTAAATAAATAGTTTGCGAATGGTTTTTATCAGTTGAATGTTTTGCAATTGTACGGTAAATCTAATTCTTTCCCAATAACTGGAAGTATTAAGACCTACCGATTGAGTGATATCAGTAGAAGCAATCATGGGGAAATAAATTTGTAAAATTCTATCGGGGGTACGTAAATAGAAGCCACCATTGTAAACAAAGGCCTGCGAACCAACGAAAGATCCGGCTCCGCTATAAGTTCCGATATCCATATAAACTCCGGCATATATGAGGGGGATGTCCCATTCTAAATTGGCGGTAATAATCCATTTATTGGTTTGGCCCACAAAGGTATTTACTTTAAAATCACCATCCTGGTGAGCCACTTGTTGATTAAAAAATCCGTAAGATTCAGAACGGCCCAAATAATAATCGTTGAAGGCATAATCCCAAACCCCTCTCCATCCGCTCAATCTATAACGGGTATCGGTAACCATGCTCGGGTCGGTAAGAAAGGTGCCTGCAAAAACCCGCAACTGAATGGCCGATTTACCTTTAAAATAAGTATAGGTAACTTTCAATTCATTAAAAAGTTTTACTGCTGGGGTAATGGTGGTCAGCGGGGCAAAGGCATAATTAATTCCGAAATCGTAAACAGATTCCAGCGATACAGTATTTTCTACAGCCCATAATCTTTTTTTATAATTGAGTTTATAATAAGCTACATTTTGCATTAAAAATTTCCATCTATTATCCAGGAGCAGGTCGGGATCCACTTGGGTAACTACCAATTGATTTTTTAATCCGGCTTCATGGGTAAGAGATGAATAAATATCTCTGCGTTCGAAAATAAATTTTATGGAAGGGCTTAGTTGAAAAGACCAGAGGGGAGTACCGCTGGCAATATTATAGGATTGTACATTGGCGGCGGTATGAAACACCAAACGATCGGGATTATTTTTTTAAAATAATGAGTATGAGTTAGGGCACCTAAAAAAGCAGGTCTTAAGGTCTTAACGGCAAACATGGGGAGCACAAACCATTCGGTTTTTTTGGGCAGGAATCCATAGTTATGGAGCATCATACCCATTTGTATGCCATCGTATAAATTTCCGGCGGCACCGGGTAAATAATATATATGTTTGCGATAAGGATTTTCGAAGGAAGAGAAAAAATTGAAGCGAGTAGGTTTCGCTTTTTTCTTTCCATCATTAATGCGCATATAATTATTGGACAGTTCAACATCCGGAATACTCATTTCATGATCGATGGCAATCCATTCGATAGAGGAGCTATAAGGAATGTTTACATTGGCTTTATTCGCAATGGGGTCGAAAGGGTAGGAGCCTATTTTTTTTCCATCAGCGCTAAAAGTTTCTATATAAAAAGGCGCTTCCATTTCGCCGAGGTTATGAATTTCTATGATGAGCTCATCCTCCTTTTTCTGTACATTTTTTATGGAATAATTTATTTTACGATTGGAGATCATGGCATCATCAAAAAACCAATCGGCTTTATCGCCAATATGTTGTTTAAAGATTTCGTGGAGGTCGCCATTTACAGGATGTTTAAATTTCCAGGAATCAAAATATTGGTGCATAATGGTTTTAAAACTATCGGCTCCACAAATTTTATAGAGATACCAAAGGGCGGCGGTGGGTTTAGAATATGCCAGGGTAAAATAATTATCCGGCGATAATAAATGGGAAGGAGTTTTGGTTGGAATATCTTTTTGTAAACGAGCCAGGGCATAATATTCGCTATGCGATTGCTGGTAATACGGAAAATTCATTCCATCCAGCATGTGGGCATAATAATGAATATGGGTTTCCGGATATTTTTCGGAGAAAAATTTGGTTTCATAAAAGGTGTTGAGGCCTTCATCCATCCAGGGTTCATCTCTTTCGTTGGAGGCAATGGCACCATAAAACCATTGATGGCCCACCTCATGTACAATGGCTTCTTCTATAGAATAGGAATGATTAATAAAAGCAAGGGTAGGATATTCCATATCTCCGCCGGTAATATCATCCACATCGGCCAGGGTACAAATGGAATAAGGATAGGTTCCTACCTCCTCGCTATAAAATTCGAGGGCCTCTTGCATATAGCGGTTCGCTTGGGTCCAGCCGCTTAGGTGACTCATTTTTACAAACGATTGGAGTTGAATGTTTTTACCATTAATGGTGGTAGAATCCTGCATCAATAAAAATTCGGGATCGGCACAAAAGGCAAAATCATGCACATTGTTAATTTGATAGGTAAGGGTTTTTCTTTTTAAGGAAGGGGTAATGGCTTTTTTTAGGAACTTTCGTTTTTTGGGGTGAACATAAGTTTTGGAGAATTGGGCCAGGGTATCCAGGTTTTTTAATTCATCTGCAGAGGTGAGCTGACCGGTGGCGGCTACTACAAAATTTTGGGGAAGGGTAATTTGTACCTCATAATTACCTAGTTCGCCAAAGAACTCCCCCTTATCCAGGTAGCTCAGGGGGTGCCAGCCATAGGCATCGTAAACGGCGGGTTTGGGATACCATTGGCTAAAATAATAAGCATGATCCTTATAACCCATGCGTGATAGATGCGAGGAGGGGAGCTTCACATAAAACGAGGTTTCTAAACGAACCGACTGACCCGGGAGCAAAGGTTCGGGCAGCACGAGTATTTCAATATCGGCCGTATCTTTGCAGGCAAAGGATTTGGCATCCACCCCATCAACCTCCCAATGGAGACTATCCATAGAACCTTTATAAACGGCATTGGCAAATTGGAGGGAATGTTCGTCGTGGGCCAATAATTGGTTATTAAGGGCCGATTGTTTACCCAAATAGGCATTGGGCATGAGTTGAAAATAGATAAAGGGCAGACTATTGGGCGAATGATTGGTATAATGCATGGTAATATGGCCATGGAGGGCCTTGGCACTATCATCTAAACTTACCTGAATAAGGTAATTAACCTCTTGTTGCCAATAGGTTTGAGCCCTCAATGTCCCTAAAAAAGGGCATTGTAACAAAACCAGGGACCATATAACCGCCTTAAACCGTAGCATCCAAAAAAGTAGGGTAAATATCCGAAAAAAACTCATTCGGCCTGTAATAAAGCATATTTAAAGGGTTAAGGGGGTAGAAAAGTAGAGAAATTAACAATGAGTGTTTGATATTTATAAAGTATTCTTTACCTTTGCCCTCCATTTATTTGGAGAGTATAACGAAACTACATAAATAATATTACCATGTACGCTATAGTAGAGATTGCAGGACAACAGTTTAAGGTTGAAAAGAACCAGGAGATCTATGTGCACCGTTTAGAGGGCAACGAAGGTGCAAAAGTTGAGTTCAACTCGGTTTATTTAATTGATAACGATGGTAAACTTACCGTAGGTGCTCCAAAGATTGATGGTGCAAAGGTAGATGCCAAAATTATATCACATGTAAAAGGTGAGAAGGTATTGGTATTTAAAAAGAAGAGAAGAAAAGGATATCAGAAATTGAATGGTCATCGCCAGTCATTTACTAAAATCCAAATTGAAAATATTTCAGGTAAATAAATCAAAGATTTAGGTTGAGGGTTAAATAAAACCAGCGGCATAAAACTTTAAAACAAAAATTTTAAACATTAAACTTCATCAGTATGGCTCACAAGAAAGGTGTCGGTAGTTCAAAAAACGGTCGTGAATCGGAAAGCAAACGCTTAGGTATAAAAATATTTGGTGGTCAAAAAGCCATTGCAGGTAATATATTGGTTCGTCAGAGAGGAACCCGTCATTATGCCGGATTAAATGTAGGCATGGGAAAAGACCATACCTTATTTGCTTTATCAGATGGATTGGTAACCTTTAAAAAAGGAAAAAGCAATAAATCTTACGTATCGGTAATACCGGAAGTAACAGAAGCATAAACTTACATACACATCAAATTTCACGAAGGCCTTACAGCAATGTAAGGTCTTTTTTTTTGCTTTTGTTTTGGGCACCTAACTCCACCTTACCCTTTATTAGTTTACATTCTCCAACTTTATAATAGAAAACCTTTTATTATATCCAGATTCAAAGAATACGAGTGTTCCCTGATTATTATTATCCGGGTAATCATTCAATTATTTTCTCCAATCCATTAACTTTCCTTTCCTTAAATTTAAAAAAAACTTTTTTTATTCTAATTATAATCGTAATATTACGATAAATTTTAATTTATGGGCGACCAAATTGATTAATAAATGGGATTAGCTAAAACAGAAGAATTTACCATAAAGGATAATAAGATTGCTAAATATGCAAAGGCATTGTCTCACCCGGCCAGAGTGGCCATTATTAAGCTACTTATCCAAAAGCAGGCCTGTGTTTGTGGTGATATTGTAGATGAGCTACCATTGTCGCAAAGTACGGTCTCCCAACATTTAAAGGAACTCAAGGAGGCCGGTTTAATTAAAGGGGATATCGAAGGAGCAAAAGTTTGTTATTGTATCGACGATAAGGAATGGATCAATGCCCAAAAATATCTCAACGAAATATTTGACTTATACATAAAAGCTGCTAGCTGCTGCTAAAAAATTTATCTAAAACTATCGAAATATTACGATCATTATAAAACATAACATATGAAACTATCAGAAATTAAAGACCTGCTACCAACCCTTAACAATGTAAATTTTGAATTACCGGATCATACCATGGTGCCTGCACATTTTCATGTAACCGAGGTAGGTATGATTACCAAAAACTTTATTGATTGTGGCGGAACCGTTCGAAACGAAAAGGTGGCCAATTTCCAACTTTGGGATGCGAATGATACAGATCATCGTTTAAAACCAGGTAAACTATTGAACATTATCCATCTTTCGGAAAAAGTTTTAGGAATGGAAGATCTTGAGATTGAGGTGGAATACCAGGGGGCCACTATTGGTAAATACGATTTAGCATTTAACGGTGTAAATTTTTCTCTCATTGCTAAAACTACCAATTGTTTGGCTTCTGATAAATGCGGAATTTCTCAGGATAAATTAAGGGTGAGTTTAGCAGACCTAATCGCCCCTAAATCAACTTGTGAACCAGGTGGAAATTGTTGTTAACCTAAAACTTTACTAAAATGCAAAAAACGATTAAAAGATGGTTTCCATTATTTTTGTT
>JBEIQI010000080.1:0-11265 GCA_040376605.1 Flavobacteriales bacterium
ACCTTATCGGGAGGGGAAGCCCAACGCGTAAAACTTGCATCCGAATTGAATCGAAAGGATACAGGAAATACTTTATATATATTAGATGAACCCACTACGGGTTTGCATTTCGAAGACGTTCGGGTCCTTTTGGATGTGCTTAATCGATTGGTAGACAAAGGTAATACCGTTGTTGTGATTGAGCATAATATGGACGTAATTAAATGTGCAGATTATGTTATAGATATCGGTCCGGATGGAGGCAACAAAGGAGGTACTGTAACTTTTGCAGGTACCCCCGAAGATCTTGCCAAATTAAAGAATAACTACACTGGCAAATTTTTGGCAAATGAATTGCAGGTAAAGAAGTCGAAGGCAGTTGTATAGCCATTCGGCAATTTTTTATATATTGTCTTCTAATTATTATACAAATTTATGTCAAAAGAGAAAATGAACAATGATCCTAGCGAGGATAAGATTTTAGAAGCATTTAAGGAAAAGGATTGGAAAGAGATTCGTACAAATGACTCGTGGGTGATTTTTAAAATGATGGGAGAATTTGTCAATGGATTTGAAAAAATGTCAAAAATTGGACCTTGTGTTTCAATCTTTGGAAGTGCCCGAACCAAACCAGAAAACCCTTATTACCAGTTGGCTACAGAAATCGCGAATAAGCTTACTTTGCAGGGTTTTGGTATCATCACAGGGGGAGGTCCCGGAATTATGGAAGCCGGTAATAAAGGAGCCAAAGCAGGTGGTGGAAAATCCGTAGGGTTAAATATTGAATTACCTTTTGAACAACATTCCAATCCTTATATAGACACTGATAAAAATATCGATTTCGATTATTTCTTTGCCCGCAAGGTAATGTTCGTTAAGTATTCACAAGGGTTTATCGTGCTTCCTGGAGGGTTTGGAACATTAGATGAATTTTTTGAAGCCCTTACATTAATTCAAACCTTAAAAATTGGGAAGTTCCCGATTGTTTTGGTTGGTACCGCTTATTGGTCTGGATTATTGGATTGGATAAAAGCATCGGTTCTTGAGATGGAAAAAAACATTTCCCCTCAGGATCTTAATTTATTTAAACTGGTTGATACTGCAGATGATGCCGTACAGATTATTGTTGATTTTTATTCTAAATATACTTTAAAACCAAACTTTTAATTATGAAGGTGGCTGGTATGTTTTTTATGGTTTTCATGATCAACCTTGCCTGCTTTGCACAAGTTGAAAGTTTTACCATTGGCAAGGATGTTTTTATAAAACCAACTATCCAGTCAATAGGTTATTTTATGGAAAATGTGGATACCAATAAATACAATGAGGTTTTGTATCCGCTTAAGTTTAAATCGATACCGGCTGCTCAGCGGGCACATGGGTTAGAGTACAAAAAGACAGTTGAAGATTTCTCTCAATACATTGCCTTTGATGAAAGATATTGGGTGCTAACCATTATTTGGAAAGACATGAAAGGGAAGCATTATATATCCAAGGAACTGTCGAAGTCTTTAAAGGGGAAGGATTATAATGCACCTGGTTATTATAAAATACAATATAAAACCATGGATCTAATTATTGGAATCGAAACCATCAAGGATCATGGCCTGAATGAAATGATTACGGTTGAAATCGAACGTAAATAAATTTCTATGAGTGATTCTTATAATCTTTCGAAACTTACCATTAAAAATTGGAGTGAAGAAGATCAGCCAAGAGAAAAACTGATGCTCAAGGGCAAATCGGTATTAAGTGCTGCCGAATTAATTGCTATATTAATAGGCAGTGGGAATACCGAATCATCGGCGGTAGAGTTATCCCGACAAATTTTAGAATCGGTTAATCATAATCTGGCTGAACTCAGTAAAAAAAGCATTCACGACCTCATGAAGTTTAAAGGCATTGGCGAGGCCAAAGCCATTGCTATTATTGCGGCACTGGAGTTAGGAAGAAGAAGGAAAGAGTCTGATGGGAATGAGAAAACTAAGATTTCGTCTAGCAAGGACGCATATGAATTTATGTATAGTGTCCTATCCGATTTGCCTCATGAAGAATTTTGGGTTATATTTTTAAATAGGGCAAATTTGATTGTCAAAAAGGAACGAATAAGTATTGGAGGAGTAAGTGGAACGGTTGCTGATGTTAGAGTGATTTTCAAAATGGCCGTAGAATGTTTAGCATGTGGCGTAATTTTAGTACACAATCATCCTAGTGGCAATAAAACGGCAAGTCAAGCAGATAAGGTGCTAACTCAAAAATTAAAGGAAGCCGGAAAACTTTTGGATGTGCCAGTTTTAGATCATATTATTTTTACGGATGATACTTATTTTAGTTTTGCGGATGAGGGACTCATTTAAGTGAGTATAAGAATCCATTATTTTGGCTTATGCATATTCTTGATTATTTGGATGAATTACCGATAACTCCGCAAGCCGAAATGCTTCGATATTTACATCATTTTATTTCCAGTTATCCAGGTATTCAATCCAAGGTGATGTTTTCCACTCCATTTTATACAGGAAATAAATGGATGATTTATTTAAGTAAGCAAAAAAACGAGGGGCTTGAGTTATGTTTTGTTCAGGCAAAACATTTTGTTCAACATAAGGAATGGCTGGATTTTAAGAAACGAAAACAAGTTGCAGGCATTACTTTTCACTATATTGGCGATATAAATGAAGAAGTAGTTGATCTGCTCATTACGGAAGCATTAAGAGTAGATAAACTCCTGCCTCAAGCTAAAACCACCCAAAAGACTCGGTAAGGGTTACATTTCAACATGCTGAGAACCTGATAACAACAGCGAAATGGAGCGCTTAAATTAACCTAATATTCATTTTACATATCAAAATCAAAATATTATCTTAGCACCATGTTGCGAATTTATACGGTGGTAGGGGCTAGGCCTCAGTTTATTAAGGCGGCTGCAATTAGCCGTTGTATTTCTAACCTATTTTCAGACAGGGTTCAGGAAACAGTTATTCATACCGGTCAACATTTCGATCATAACATGAGTAAAGTTTTTTTTGATGAAATGGACATTCCAACACCTGCATTTGATTTAGGGGTAGGCGGATTATCACATGCAGAAATGACTGGCAAAATGATGATTGAATTAGAAAAAATATTTTTAGCCGATAAACCTGATTGTGTATTAGTTTACGGTGATACCAATTCTACTTTAGCGGCTGCTTTAACAGCTTCTAAAATGAACATTCCGGTTGCTCATGTAGAAGCCGGACTTCGATCTTTTAAAAAATCGATGCCCGAGGAGATTAATCGCAGAATAACAGATCATGTTTCCACATTTTTGTTTTGCCCTACTGATAAGGCAGTGGAAAATTTAAACTTAGAAGGAATTGATGGGATTTTTAAAAACAGACCTAGCTTTGATAAGCCTTTAATGTTAAACGTGGGTGATGTAATGTACGACAATATCCTACACTATCATGAGAAGTATAGTTCCAATGCTGATTTGAAGTTCGGTTTGGAATCCAATAATTATATTTATTGTACCATTCACCGTGATTTTAATACGGATAATGCCGAAAGGTTGAATGGAATACTGTCGGCTTTATATTCATTGGCTGACATTTATAAATACAAAATTTTAATGCCATTACATCCCCGAACTGCGAATCAATTTCAGTTACCGGAATTTGAACTCATGGCAAGCAAGGTGCTTAATCATGCTAATATCATTATAACACAGCCTTTTTCATATTTTCAAAACTTGAATTACCTTCAAAATTCTCGTGCAGTCATTACTGACTCAGGTGGGTTACAAAAGGAAGCATATTTTTTACACAAACCTTGTATCATTTTGCGAAATGAAACTGAATGGCAGGAAATTGTGGATGTGGGATATGCCGTTTGCGCCGATGCCAATAAGGATGATATTATAAATGCAACGATGAAACTATTAGGTGTTCCTTTGCCCGAATATCAGGAGTTATATGGAGATGGAGAAGCATCACAGAATATCGTACAGAGTTTGATTACCTTTCTTAAATGATTCAGTCGTTAAAACGATACATTAGATTATTTTTCATTACTTTTTTCTTGAAAAAAGAGAAGTTGATTCTCTTCAATCATTTTTTTGACTATTGTATTTCCCGCAAATATAAAAGAGCTATCTTTTCGGCGTTCGACAAACAAAAGGCGCTGGGGATGTCCATAGATTGGCTTGTGTCATCTCAAAAAAATTCGGAGGATGGTGGTATGTGTACCTATTATGTGGTTGATGGTTGGACCAGTTCTTATCCCGAAACATCCGGTTATATAATTCCAACTTTGTATGAAGGTTTAGATTTTTTTCCTGAGAGGAAATTGGAGATCGAAATGGCAATAAATAATTGCGCTAATTGGTTAGTAAGTATTCAAAAGGAATCAGGAGGATGGCAATCACATTATATTAATCATAATCGACCTGAAGTAGTATTTAATACAGGTCAGGTTTTGAGAGGTCTTTTAATTGCTTATAAAATGTCTGGGGATAAAAGGTACCTGGACAGTTTATGTAAAGCATGTGATTGGCTAATCGAAATTCAAGAAGAGGATGGGAGTTGGATCAAAATGGCATCGATGGGTGTTCCAAGGGTATATGATACCTATGTGGCCCATCCTATTCTTATGGTTTATGAAATAACCGGCAATGAAAGGGCTAAGTTAGCTGCAATAAAAAATTTGAATTGGGTTTTGTCACAACAACAGCCCAACGGTTGGTTTAAAAATGCCGATAATACACAAAAGCATAACGATCGGCCTATTTTACATACTATCTCCTACACAATTGATGGTTTATTAAATGCTGGACTCATATTGAAGGATCAGCGATATATCGATGCAGGAAGAAAAGCCGCAGATCAAGTGCTAAATTACTTTCAACAGCACAAATATTTGAAGGGGCGTTTTGATTTTCAATGGATGGGCTCCGAATATATGATTTGTACCGGTGTTGCTCAAATATCCATTATCTGGTCAATGCTTTGGGAACTTACCCATGATACAAAATACCTTGATGCAATGGAGCAGGTGAATAATCAATTGGTTTATATTCAGCAATCATGTTTAACCATTCAAGGTACAGGGAATGGGGCGATTCCCGGGTCTTATCCTATTTGGGGGAAGTATGAGCCATTTGGATTCCCCAATTGGGCTACAAAATATTTTGCAGATGCGTTGATGGCCGAATTGAAATATAAATAGTAAATTGTTAAAATATGAAAGAGATCACTAAGGAAGATGTTTACGAGATTGTATATGCTGCCATTGATGAATTTAATGAAATGCAGGAGGAGGATGAACAATTGGAAAAAAAACCGACAACGGTTTTATTTTCACGACCAGGTTATACCGGAACAGGAGTATTAGACAGCATGGGAATCGTTAACTTATTAATTAGCATTGATGAAGCAATGGATAACAATGAAAAGTCTGTTGACATTAGTTTTGATGTTAATTATATTTTGGAAAATAAAGAAAGCATTTTAAATAATATAGATTCCTTGGTGAATCATATTTATTCATTATCCCAGAAATGAAACAAGGTTTATCCATATTTACTTTAGCTAATTTTAACCTGGTTAATTTTAATGCTGCATTAAAACGGAAGTTTGAACATACCGCAGTAAATTCGGTAGATTACCAACAAATGTTTCCTTATTTATTGTCATTAGACAAATCGGTAGTTCATGATAAGATTTGTATTTGTTGGATCACCCTTGAAGATTTAAAACAAGCAAAGGTGCTAAATATTGATTTAGTGGATACCTTGTTGAAATTGAATCAATCGTTTCAATACGGCATTGTAATTTTGCCGCAGATTGAATCTTCAAATCAAAACAGTTTTCAAGGAAATGATTGGCGATTATTTATTTATCAATTTAATGCTGAATTATTACAGAGATCAACGGGGACAAATTTATTTCCATTAGATCCTGGTCCTTGGTTAGTGGAGCAAGGTAATAATGCAATATCTCCAGCCATGTGGTATTTAAGCAAAACACCATACCATAAACAAGTTTTTAAATTGGCTGCGGAAGCTTGTTATTCGGTTTTAAATTCATGGAATGGATTAGCTAAAAAAGTTCTCATTGTTGATTTGGATGATACTTTATGGGGAGGTATTGTGGGAGATGATGGAATGGACAACTTGCGGATTGGTGGTCATGATCCTATTGGGGAAGCATTTGCTGATGTTCAAAAATATATCTTACAATTAAAATCGCAGGGAATCATACTTTGTATTTCAAGTAAGAACGACGAACAAGTCGCTTTAGAGGTGTTTGACAAAAACATAGGGATGATTTTAAAAAAAGATGATTTTGTTACTTGGCGAATCAATTGGAAAGATAAAGCAGAGAATGTTGCTGAAATAATCAAGGAGCTCAATGTAGGTTCTGATTCAGTAGTTTTTTTGGATGATAGTCCGGCAGAACGCAATAGAATAAGAACTGCATTCCCGGGTGTATTGGTTCCTGAGCTTCCTTCTGATAAAATGGAAGTTCCTAGATTTCTTCAAAATTTAAATTGTTTTAACCGAATTCATTTAACAGAGGAGGATTTAAATCGAACCGGTTTATATCAGGATGAACAAAAACGAAACCAAACAATCCAAAAATTTAAATCATCTGATGATTGGATAGCATCTTTAGAAATAGATATTCGATTTGAATTGCTCAACGAACAAAATTTGATTCGTGCCGAACAATTATTAAATAAAACCAATCAAATGAACTTGCGGACTCGCAAGCTTAATAAAATAGAACTACTATCGTGGGCTCAACAAAAAAATCATTGGTTTTATGTAGTTCATGTAAAGGATATATTTGGAGATAATGGTATTACCGGACTTATCGGCTTTCACAAAGAAAGTGATATAATGATATTAGAAGATTTCGTTATGAGCTGCAGGGTTATGGGGCGCAAGATTGAGAATACGATGCTTCAATTTATTTTGTCAAAAACTGAAGAGGAGAAATGTAAGGAGCTGCTTGCAGAATATCTTCAATCCTCAAAAAATAAACCTATTCTTGATTTTTTTCTCGACTTGGAAATCCCGAAATTGCATTTTATTTCCTAGAATAAATTTTGTTTAATATGATGTTTCGTTTACAACTTCCATCTGACCCACGTTGGGTTGATATTGCCAAAATGAATGAGTCTGAAATTTTAACGGATCATGCCTATTGCGAACAAAAGGCCGCATCTACAGCTATTTCATTGATTGTAAGGTTTTATGATTACCCTCAAATAGTTTCAAAAATGGCTCATTTGGCCAAGGAGGAAATAGAACATTTTAAAAGAGTTCATGAATTTATTTTGAAGCGTGGTTATCAATTGGGAATGGAACGTAAGGATGAATATGTGAATCAATTGATTAAATTTATCAAAAAGGGTAGTGGAAGGCAGCAACAATTGATTGATAATTTATTAATGGCAGCTTTAATAGAAGCCAGAAGTTGTGAACGATTTAAATGGTTAAGTGAACAAATTCCAGATCCGGAATTAGCTGCATTCTACCGCGAATTAATGGAAAGTGAAGCAGGGCATTATACCATGTTTATTACACTAGCCCGTGAAATAGCCCCTAGATCTCAAGTTGATTTGAGATGGAAAGAGATTCTTGATTTTGAAGCTATTGTGATTGATTCTCTGGGAAATAAACAAGCCATCCACGGTTAATTAATTAACCTTCATTAAACCATTAGTTTTTTATTAAGTCATAGGGTTAAATTAACTTTTTACCATTTTGACTTAGGAATTGGTTGAGTTGAGTTTTTTTGATATATTTACATTAACTAGAAACCAGAAATTCATTTTATGAAAAGAGCAATCTTGATTTTATTAACAGCATTTAGTATGCAGTTTGCCTCGGCTCAAACATATACCTGGGCTGAAAATACAGCATGTATATTTTATACAAATTGCACCAAATGTCACTTTCCAGGAGGACCTGGACCGTTTTCATTAATTGATTATGCAAATGCATTTGCTGCAAGATTTGCCATCAGACAAGCGGTGCTTGACAACTACATGCCACCATGGCTGCCTGATGAAAATTATCAGACCTATGCTCATGAAAGATTTTTAACACAACAGGAGAAAGATATTATTGTTGGTTGGGTGGATCAAGGTGCCCCTGCAGGCACATTGGCAAATGCTCCGGCACCTCCATCATTTAATGCAGGAGGGTCTCAATTAGCAGTGGTTGATTATAGCGGAAGTGTAGGAAATTATACCAATCCGGCAACTGGAGATATTTACAGAAACTTTTATATTCCTACTCATATGGGAGTTGATAGGGATATCGAAACCATCGAATTAGTTGCAGGTACACGCAGCATGGTGCATCATGCGTTGGTTTATTTTGAAGAAGACACCAATGGTTTAATAGCTTTGGATAATGCAGATCCAGGAATGGGTTGGGAAAATGTAGGAGGAACTGGTTTAGCCACGTCCAAGTTAATTTATACTTGGATACCTGGAACGGATCCAATGTCATATCCTGCAGGTATGGCAGCTAAATTGCCAGCCAATGCTTACATAGTGGTTCAGTTGCATTATCCTCAAGGTACAACAGGTCAAACAGATAGTAATACAGTTGTTAACTTAAAATATGCCTCAGGGGCAGTCAGAGAGGTTAGTATGGGACCAATCTTAGATTTCCTTTACCCAACTCAAATCTCTCCATGGCCATTACATATTTCGCCAAATTCAACAGCAAATTTTGTTTCAACCTATACACTGCCTAGTTTAACTCCTTTAGTGGATAATTATACTGTATTAAATGTTCAGCCTCACATGCATAGAGTGGGCAGTAGCATTAAGGTATATGCGGTTAAGCCGGGCAATGATACCGTACCTTTGGTTAACATCCCACAATGGGACTTTAAATGGCAGGGACAATATACTTTTAGGCAACCGATTGTTTTACCCGAAGGAACAGTTGTTAGGGCAGAGGCGTTTTATAATAATACGTCTTCTAATATTAATGCTCCAAACCCAAGTTTAGATGTTTGGGCAGGTGAGGCATCAGATGATGAAATGTTGCAAGTATATTTTAGTTATTTGTATGCATTCCCAGGTGATGAAAATATTATTATTGATACAGCAACTGTTAAGCCTACCTATATGGGTTGTAACTTTGTGGGCCTTGAGGATATTACCGGAGCCTATGCGCAATTTACAATTTATCCCAACCCAGCAACCAATGCCGTTAACATTTCATTTGAGCAATTCGAACCGGGTGATGTTAAATTATCTATGGTAGACTTGTCTGGAAAGATTGTTGCAGAGTATGTGCAACCTCAAGTGGGTATTGGAACTTATACCAAAACATTAGATATTCAAACCATCCCTTCTGGAATTTATTACATACGGGTTTGGAATGGTAATCAGCTATTTGCTAAACCAGTAGTGGTAACTAAATAATTGACTATTATTTAAAAATGAGCCTTTCAAGTGAATATTTGAAGGCTCATTTTTTTTAGTATATTTATCAGAGTTTAATTATACCCAATTCATCGTATGAAAAAATTACTATTAATTATCGGGGCTGCTTTCAGCTTACAATTAGCTTCAGCGCAGTCTTATACTTGGGCAGAAAATACGGCTTGTATTTTTTATACCAATTGCACCAAATGTCATTTCCCTGGTGGTCCTGGGCCCTTTTCCTTGATAGATTACGCCAATGCATTTACTGCCAGGTATGCTATTAAACAGGCTTTATTAGACGATTATATGCCACCATGGCCTCCTGACGAAAACTATCAAACTTATGCTCATGAGAGGCTCATTACACAGGCAGAAAAGGATATTGTAATTGCTTGGGTTGATCAAGGCGCTCCAGAAGGTAATGTTGCATTTGCACCGCCACCTCCAAGTTATAGCGCCTCCGGATCTCAATTAAGCCAAATTGATTTTGCTGGAGGTATTGGGAATTTTACCAATACTGCTACCTTGGATGACTATCGTTGTTTTCTCATACCAACGCACTTTGCAACAGATCAATATATTTCAGAAATTGAAATTGTACCAGGCAATAGATCCATTGTTCACCATGTATTAATTTATACAGACACTGACACGAATGCCTTAATTGCCTTGGATAATGCTGACACGGATATGGGTTATCAAAATTTTGGCGGAACCGGAAGCAATAGCTCCAAGTTAATCGGCGGCTGGGTTCCTGGTAGTGATCCAATTTCATTTCCCTCAGGTATGGGTGTTAAAATAGCGGCTGGTTCTTATATCATTTTACAAATCCATTATCCTCAAGGAACCAATGGAGATGTTGACAGTAATACCGTTGTTAATCTTAAATATGCCGGGGGTGTGGTAAGAGAGGTATTTTTTCAACCTATCTTAAATCACATGACTAATATTACTCCACCATTATTTATCGCTGCTAATTCAACGCAAAACTTTACGGAAACTTTTACTGTTCCTAATACCTCACCATTTCCTTATATTACAGTTTTAAGCGTTGCACCTCATATGCATCTGGTTGGGCGTTCCATTAAATCTTATGCCGTAAGGCCAGGCAATGATACCGTACCATTAATTGATATACCCAGTTGGGATTTTAAATGGCAGGGAAGCTACAGTTTTAGGCAGCCATTAACTTTCCCAACAGGAACTGTATTAAAAGCAGAAGCATTTTTTGACAATACGAATGCCAACCCTTTGGCGCCTAACCCCAACAATCCTGTATTTGCAGGTGAGTCAACAACTGATGAAATGATGCTCATTTATTTTAGTTATTTATATGGTTTGCCGGGTGATGCAAGTATTATTGTTGATACGGTTACCACACATCCTACTTATAATGGTTGTAATTTTGTTGGGTTGAATGAACAAATTAAGGCCAATGCTCAGTTGCAATTGTACCCTAACCCAACGGGATATGATTTTTATATCAAATATGACCAGATGGAAGAATCAGATGTATCCATTAAAATTATTGATATAGCTGGGCGGGTTGTTTATCAAATGCTTCAGCCCAATGTTGAAGTAGGTACCTACACAAATAATATTCAGGTTGAAAACATACCTCCAGGTACATATATGGTTCAAATAGCCAATAATAAAGGGGTTAGTAATAAAACCCTAATCATTATAAGATAAATTGTTTGAAATAATGAAACCCATCCCTGTAAAAATAAGGATGGGTTTTTTATTGTCATTTTATAAGTAATTTTATCCAACTCAAACTCAACGTATGAAACCAAAAAATTATATTTTCCTAAGGTGCAACATCGTCCTCTTGTTTTTTATCTCGCT
>JBEIQI010000280.1:0-3611 GCA_040376605.1 Flavobacteriales bacterium
ACGATCCGCTTCATCGCCTTTAAGTGAGTTCCTTGCAAGTATTGTTATTGCTATAGTAATCTGGTTTGGAGGAAACTTGGTTCTAAACAATACCATGCCAGCAGAGGTATTTATTACCTATATAGCTATGTTCTCTCAATTAATTTCGCCTGCCAAATCATTTTCTAATTCATTTTATAATCTTCAAACAGGAACCGTTATGTTGGATAGGGTAGAGAACGTTATTAATGAATCTAATACCATTCCTGAGAAAACGAATGCCATCAAAAAAAATGAATTTACCCAGGCAATAGAATTTAAAAATGTGAGTTTCACGTACCAGGTAAAAACAGTTTTGCAAGATATCCAGTTATCAATACCCAAGGGAAAAACCATTGCCTTAGTAGGACAAAGTGGTGCAGGTAAATCTACATTAGTAGATTTATTGCCACGTTTTTACGATGCAGTGCAAGGGGCAATTCTTATTGATGGAGTTGATATTCGTGATTTTTCGCTGGATTCTTTAAGGGGGCTCATTGGGATTGTTCCTCAACAATCGATTTTATTTAATGATTCTATTCTCAATAATATAGCATTTGGCGACCCCAACCCGGATAAATTGAAGGCGGAACAGGCCGCAAAGATGGCCCATGCCCATGATTTTATCATTCAGATGGACATGGGATATGAATCATCAGTAGGGGAGCAGGGTACCCGATTAAGTGGTGGCCAAAAGCAGCGGATAGCTATTGCCCGTGCTCTTTATAAAAATGCTCCTATTCTAATTTTAGATGAGGCTACCAGCGCTTTAGACAATGAAAGTGAGAAATTGGTTCAGGCAGCACTCAATAATTTAATGCAAGATAGAACCAGTATTGTTGTAGCTCATAGACTCTCTACCATTAAAAATGCCGATCTCATTGTGGTGATGGATGATGGTAAAATTGTTGAAACAGGAACTCATATGGAGTTAATAAATAGCGATGGTGTTTATAAAAAATTATACGAACTCAGTTCTTTGGATACCAAAGAAAATGTAAATTAGGTCTATGAAAGCGTCATTTAAAATAGGAATCATAATTTTATTTGTGGCAATATCTAATCTATTTGCGCAAATTGGTGGAAATGGGACATATGCCTTTTTAAAAATTCCGGCAACTGCAAGAATAGAAGGTTTGGGAGGAAATATTGTCTCTCTGTATGATAATGATCTAAGTATTGTAAATTCAAATCCTGCCAATTTAAATGCGGATATGAATAATCAAGTCGTAATGAGTTTTAATAATTACTTTGCCAATATTGGTCAAGGTTATTTTGCCTATTCTAAAACGTGGAAAAAGATTGGAAGTTTTTATGCGGGATTTCAGTTTTTAAATTATGGTGATTTTTTACGAACGGATGAGGTAGGGAATATTCAGGGAACTTTTAGTGCCGGGGATTATGCTTTTAATGTAGGATATTCAAGACCTTTCTTTGATTCTTTAATGTATGTAGGGGCAACTGTAAAAATGATTGGTTCGCAATATGCCGAATATAATTCATTTGGACTTACCACCGATCTGGGGATTTCATATGTGAGCAGAAATAAACTTACTACGGTTTCGGCCGTCTTTAGAAATATGGGCGGGACTTTAGATCCTTATCAGCTTGGGCGTTACGAAGCGGCTCCATTTGAAATACATCTAGGGTTTTCGCAAGGGTTTAAACATGTTCCCTTAAAGTTATTCGCCACCTTTACTAATTTACAACGACCTGATCTAAGTTATGTGAATCCTGCAGATCGTTTTCAGGCAGATCCCTTAACTGGAGATACCCTGGACACTAAAATTGGGGCAGGTTTGGTTTTACTTCGCCATTTTACCATAGGAGCAGAGTTGTTTCCATTCAAAAAACATTTGTTTTTAAGGGTTGCCTATAATTTTTTGCGGGCTGGCGAAATGCAGGTAGAAGCCTTGAATGGTGCCGTTGGCTTAAGTTATGGTATTGGTATCAGGATATCTCACTTCACCTTTAGTTACAGTAGATCGCAATATTTTGTGAATGAATCCCCTAATCACATTACTTTAAATGTAAACCTGGATGGTTTTTTCAAAAATAAAAGGGTTAAAAAGGAAGCTAAAGCAACCAACTAGTTATTAGCTTTTGATTGCCAAATACGGGTAATTCACTATCTTTACAACCATCTATGTCAAAAGTCAATATAGCCATTGATGGTTTTTCCTCTTGTGGAAAAAGTACCATTGCCAAGGAGCTAGCTGCCCTCTTGCAATATAAATATATTGATACCGGTGCGATGTACCGAGCCCTGGCTTTGTTTGCTGTAAGAAGAGGATTATTAACCGAGGAAGGTAATATTGATATTCATTTGTTGGAGTCTGTAATATCTGAGGCAGAAGTCGATTTTCACTTTAATGCAGAAACAGGAAAATCAGAAGTGTTTTTAAATGATGAACCCGTTGAACCCTTTATTAGAACTTTATTATTGGGTAATTTAGCCTCTACCATTAGTAAATATCGGTTCGTTCGTAATAAACTGCAAAAGCTGCAAAAGAAAATTGGACTTCAAAAGGGGGTAATCATGGATGGACGGGATATTGGAACTGTAATTATGCCCCATGCTGAACTCAAAATATTTATGATAGCTGATCCTGAGGTTAGAGCCGAACGAAGGATGCTTGAGCTGGGCGAAAAAGGTTCGGAGGTTACCAAGGAGGAAGTGATGGAAATGCAAAAGATTCGGGATCATGAGGATCTAACCCGAGAAGAAGATCCATTGAAACGGGCAGATGATGCCATTGTATTAGATAACTCTTACATGACCAAAGAACAGCAGCTTAACTACGTAATTGAGTTAGTTGAGCATATCAAGGTAGGCTCTGCTCCCAGGAATTAATTTTTTTTGGCGCCTTCGGGCTATTCGCTATATCTGTTTAATTTGCACAATTACTATTTTATCGTTTGTATTCCTTTGACTTAAGTCGCGGGGTATTCTAACGTATGTTTATATTTGCAAATTAAAAAGGATGTCGCTATCATCTCTGGCGCTTACATCTTTATATTTGTCCGATAACTAGTTTAATAATTCATTAATATCAAAGCTGCCATTTAAATTCTATCTTTATAATTAATTAAATCATTTATATGAAGTCCGTTTTTGCATCTATTTCCCTTTTTATTATTTTTTCCTTTTCAGTTTCAGCTCAGGATACCCTCACTATAATGACCTATAATTTGTTGAATTTTCCTAATCTGGAGCCTACCAGATACAATGATTTAAAAGAGGTGATCGAATATGCTAAACCGGATATTTTTATTTGTAGTGAATTAACTTCAGCTAGCGGAGCTGATATGATTTTAGATAATGCTTTTAATGTTGCTCCTATTAATTATTATGCTAGGGCAAATTTTGTAAATGGCACTGATACAGACAACATGCTTTATTATAATACCAATAAGGTTACATTGGCTGGACAAAACCAAATTACTACTGCATTAAGAGACATTACTCGATATCATTTATATACCTGTGAAAATTCTGATACCGTTTGGTATGACGTGTTCTCACTTCATTTAAAGGCGAGTCAGGGCATTACTAACGCCAATGATCGATTAGCAGAATGTGTAATCCTTAC
>JBEIQI010000347.1:0-2374 GCA_040376605.1 Flavobacteriales bacterium
AGTGGCTTGGATTGGGCAGCAGATTCATTTCCACCTTCTTGCCATTTTCCAGTGTTACTGTGTTATTATAACCCAAATGATATTTAACATCCCCATCAAACCTTTCGTCATCTAAAATATACCCTTCAAATTCATTAAAGATTTTTTGATAAGGCTTATCGAATATATTGGCCAGTACATTTAATCTTCCTCTATGCGCCATACCCACTACAAATTCTTCTATACCCAATTCCGATCCATTTTGCACAGCAACCTCTAGAGCAGGAATAATACTTTCCCCACCTTCTAGTGAAAATCTTTTTTGTCCAACAAATTTTTTATGAAGGTATTTTTCAAAACCAACGGCTTGATTTAATTTTTTTAGAATCCTCGTTCTTTTCTCCTTGGTAAATTCAGGTTGAAAAGCCAGGGCATCAAATTTTGTTTTTAACCATTCAATTTTTTGCGGATCACGAACATATAAAAACTCAATTCCAATATGTCCACAATAAATGGCTTGTAAACGTTCAACAATTAAATGCAAAGGTGCCGGCCCAATTCCAATTTCACTTCCCGCCTGAAAAACCGTATTGAGATCCGACTTATCTAAACCAAAATTTTCAATATCCAGGGTAGGATTATACTTTCTTCTTTCCCTTACCGGATTGGTTTGGGTAAATAAATGACCCCGTTGCCTATAACCATTAATAAGTGCAAGCACTTTAAATTCTTTCAGAAACTCGGAAGGGACTTCGCCACCGGGTTTAATATCATAATTAATTCTTGCAAATTCGAACCCCTCAAAAAACTTCTGCCAGCCCTCATCCAAACTAGCGGGTTCATTTAAATATTGTTGATATAAAGCGTCAATTGATTCGGGGGTTGCATTGCTCAAATACGAAAACTTATCCATCTATAATTATGCTTATGAAATTGGCCCAAAATTAGGAATAATTTTAGTGCTTAAAGGTTAATTTATGCTTTATTTTTTTGATAGTTGCCTAACAAACGAAAGGGGCTATCCAGCAATATGACCATAATTGCAGATATCTCAATAATAGTGCTTGAATATGATCAAATTAGCCAGAAAAAGTTGTTTCGAAGGGCGCTAATAACCCTTTATGAAATCATTTACCGAAGGGGAATACCCAATTTTTTATGCTAATGACTATAACAATATTTATATCTCTTTGTTTAAATTGAGTGTTATAAAATATTACCCGAATAACTACAAATGATTATTTATTAGAATAATTATTGTGACCAACAATGAACATAAACACTAGAAAACTATAGCTCAGATGCCCACCACAAGGATGTAATGGGAAATTAGCATCCCTTCATAATGGTGCAAAGTTCATAATCAAGCAGTTAACCGGCATCATGATTAATTTTCTACCTTTAGTCTTATTATTTTAATGAAGGCCAATGCAAAAAAGAACTCTGCCGACCATTCTTCTTATTGTATCCATTATCGGGCCCATTGGGATATATATTTTATTAAGCTTAACAATAAAAACGTGGATTATTGATGATGCCGGCATCTCGTTTGCCTATTCCAGATCATTTGCCAATGGAAATGGCCTTGTTGCCCAGCCAGGAGCGGAAAGAGTAGAAGGGTATTCAAATTTCTTATGGGTACTCATCCTTACGCCATTTTTTTATTGAAGTGTTTTGATCCTGTTATCACTCCAAAAATAATTTCGTGGATTTGCGTTGGAATTTTGTTCTACTTCATTACCAAAATCTGCATAATTTATAAAAGGTCACCGATCAGCGGATTATTAGTCAATAGCCTTATTGCTATTAATGCTCCATTCATCATATGGACCAACTCTGGTCTTGAGAATCCATTATACGTACTATTAATTGGAATCCTCCTTTATACTAGCATTCAATATACCATTAGCAAAAAATCAAAACTGGCAATTGCAGCAGCCATTATCGGATTTTTAATTTCCATTACTCGGCCCGACGGTATTCTTTTTAGTATACTATTTCCTATTGCCATTCTAACTTCGGGTGGAAAACTTAAAAAAATAGGATTAGATATACTTCTATATTGCAGCATTATAGGTTTTCTGCTGGGAGTATTGCTTTTATTTCGTTGGTTTTACTTCCATGACGTATTACCCAATACGTATTACGCCAAAAACGGCAGTGTTAGCGATGTTATTAACGAATTCTTCAGATTTAAAAAAGCTTTCCCTAAAAAATATCATTCCATATTTTTATCCATGGGAGGAATGGATTTTGTTTATATCATTTATTCGTTTGTTGGGCTCATAGGAATTCAACTTTTGCTTTTAAGGAAGAATTTTAAACCTAACTACCTGCTATTCTTTGTTTGGTTCATTTCATTTTTGATTTATATTTTAATGCCTTATGATTGGAT
>JBEIQI010000051.1:0-15115 GCA_040376605.1 Flavobacteriales bacterium
ATATTTTCAACCAAAGCCATTTCCAGCATCGCCTGATCATCTGCTGTGCGAATATAAGCAGGTATTTCGGTGAGTCCAGCTAATTGAGAAGCACGAAACCTTCTTTCTCCTGAAATTAACTGGTACTTATTTTCAGCCAGTTTTCTTAACGTTACCGGTTGAATAATTCCAAAGGTACGAATTGATTCTGCTAATTCCTGTAAAGCTTCAGATTCAAACTCATTACGAGGTTGAAATGGATTCGCTTCGATTGATTTAATAGGTGTCATCGCTACTGAGCCAGAAACACCATTCGTGCTAGTTTTTACTTTTGGAATATCTAAAACATCCTCTGATCCTCCGTTAAGAAGGGCGTTAAGTCCGCGACCTAATGCTTGTCTTTTGTTAGTTGCCATCTTTAAATCCAATAAATAAGTTGTTGTAAAATAAGTTGAAAGTTAAGAGTTGGCTGCTGCTCTGCTCTTAGTTGATTCAGACTTTAATAAATTATTCTTTTGTAAAACCTCACGAGCAAGGTTTAAATAGCTTTGTGCTCCTTTTGATTCTGCATCGAACATAATAACAGACTCCCCGAAGCTTGGAGCTTCTCCTAAGGTTGTATTTCTACTTACAATAGTATCAAACACCATGTCTTGAAAATGGGTTCTAACATCTTCTACCACTTGATTAGATAAACGTAAACGTTTATCATACATGGTTAATAAAATTCCTTCAATTTCTAAATTAGGGTTCAATCTGCTTTGAACAATTTTTATGGTGTTCAATAATTTACCTAATCCTTCTAATGCGAAATATTCACATTGAACAGGAACGATTACAGAATCGGAGGCTGTTAAGGAATTCACCGTAATTAATCCTAAGGATGGAGAACAATCAATAATAATGAAATCATAATCACCTTTAATTTTGTTAATCACATCCTTCATCATATGTTCTCTATTCGGACGATTGATTAATTCAATTTCAGCTCCCACTAAATCTATATGCGCAGGCATAATATCTAAATTAGGAGTTTTAGTTTTCAAAATGATCTCAGAAGGTTCAACTTCATTCAATACACATTCGTAAATACTGTTCTTGATTGTTTTATGATCGAAACCAACCCCACTGGTAGCATTTGCTTGTGGATCTGCATCAATAATAAGTGTTCTATATTCTAAAACTGCTAACCCGGCACTAAGATTAATAGCTGTGGTGGTTTTACCTACTCCTCCTTTTTGATTGGCAATTGAAATTACTTTTCCCATTTCGTCTTTATTGTTTTAGTGCTTTTTGGCAGTTCTGATTTTCAGAATTCAAATTTACTTAATAGAAAGCATCTTAATTCATTTCAACTCTCCCATTTTTGAACAGTTGCCTCTGATAAATTCATTGAAAAAGTTTTTCAACCATTTTTTATGTACACCTAGGAGTCTATTATATATATCTAATTATCAATACCTTAAGAACCAGCTCTTGAACAATAAAAACAGGAATTTTATTAACCACTTTAGCTAAGCCTTGTTGTTAGCTTTTTTCAGGAATGAAAACTTTGGCACAAGAATTAAATTATTAGTTAATAACCTGTTTATAAGCCAAACCTATGGATCTCATTGATTTACTACTAATATTCTAAAAAATCCTGGTTTAACTGAAGTTTCATGGATTTTATGAAGCTTGAATAATAAAAAAGAACAGCTTGTAGCCTCAATTTGGTATTTTTACTGCTAGAAAATCTAACCAATGCTTCAACCATATTTCTTTTTCTATTTTTTCCAATCCCTCTACACTCTTTGCATGATTGTATTAGTTATTTTATGGTTACAAGCAGGCATTGATAAAATTAAAGATTATAAAGGTAACTTGAATTGGCTGAAAGATTATTTTTCGAAAAGTCCGTTAAGAGGAATGGTTAAAAATCTATTAATTGTACTCACCATTGTTGAATTAAGTGCCGGAGCTATGTCTTTAGTAGCTATCGTGGATATTTGGTATATTCGCTCTTGGTACCCACTTTTTATGGCATGTTTTTTATCCATGTTGGCGTTGATTTGCTTATTTTTTGGACAAAGGTTGGCGAAAGATTATGGCAGTGCTGCAAGTCTTGTTGGTTATATGGTATATACGATGTTTTTATCACTCTTTACCATAGCTTTATATTTTTATGTAACCTCTCTCGATAAACTTCATATCTCTACACAACTAATTTTCTTGTAACAAGCAATGCCATTTGATCTACCTTAATAGGGTTTTAGGATTTGCCTTTCTTTACTAAAGGCACCGAATAGAAACTCTTAAAGATCAATAATTCTGGATAAAGATTTAAAAGGTCGAAGAGCGTCCATTAAATTTCCGATTAGTATTGTTTTAAACATTGCAATTTCTTAAGCATCGGATCACCGTGGTAACCCGAATTAATCTGCCGGGTGTATTAGTTTTATAGGCAGCGAGGCAGGTAAAAGCTCCTGCCATTCCATCACTTATACCAGTTATAACATGAGAGTTGGGACTAAACAAGGTCATAGCCGCCCATTCCTTGGCCTTTTGGCCTAAATTGATTACTTTCGTCACCCCGGAATTACCGGGAAAACACCATGTGGGCTAAAATTTCATCCATTATTTTACGTAACCGTATCCTAATCCTGTCCATTGTAGGATTGCTAACGGTGGTTATGTTTTATTTCTCACGGAGAGTGGAGATGAGTTTTCAAATGGCACAAATTCTGCCTCCCTCAGATAAAACCTATCAGGACTATAAAAAATTTAGAGCCGTATTTGGTGAAGAAGCCAATGTAATTATTTTGGCCATCAAGGACCCTGACTTTTTCAAAAAAAAGAATTTAGAAGCCTGGATTAATTTTGAAAAATCTATCAAAAAAATCTCTTATGTAGAATGGACCCTATCTCCGGCTAGTAGTTTTGTTTTAACCTTAAATGATTCTCTCAAAAAATTTGAGAATACTCCTTTAATAAATGCACCCCCAACATCAGATGCTGAAGCAGATAGCATTGCTAAAAAATTCACCTCTCTCCCTTTCTATAAAGGTGTGCTATGGAATCCTGATTCCAATGCATTTATAATGCTTGCTGGACTTAACAAGGAGGTAATCCACAAAAAGAAACGAAGTGAAATCGTAGATTCCATTCAAGCTAAAGTGGAAGTTTTTGAGAAGGCTCAATATAAAAACATTCATTTATCCGGACTCCCTTTTATTCGAACTGCCGTGGTTAAAACTGCCCGACAAGAAACCCTCTTATTTACCCTTCTTGCTGCCTTGGTCTCTTCTATTATTTTAATGATATTCTTTAAATCCATTCGAGTATTAACGGTAACCATGCTGCAAGTGATGATAGGTGTGGTTTGGTCGTGGGGAACCATGGGAATGTTAGGTTACGACATAACTTCTGTAACCGGAATCATTCCACCATTGCTTATAGTCATTGGTATACCCAATGCCATTTATATGGTTACCAAATACCAGCAGGAATTCCTAAAAATTGGCGATAAGATTACAGCCTTGCATAAAATGATGGAAAAAACTGGTCGGGCCATGTTCCTCATTAACATTACTACCGCCGTTGGTTTTGCAACTCTCATTATTACACCGGGTAAAATGTTGATGGAGTTTGGAGTAGTGGCTACCATCAATTGTATGTTGCTCTTTTTCCTTTCATTATTCCTAAATCCTATATTATTTAGCTATTTGCCCAATCCTAGTAAACGTCAAACCCGACATTTAACCAATAAAAGAAGTAATTGGTTTATTGAACTTCAGGTGCGAATTGTACAAAAATACCGACCTGTAATTTATATTATATCTATAGTTCTGGTTATTCTATCGGTTATTGGCATGTTCAGAATTAAACCTTCCGGTAAGGTGGCGGATGATGTACCTAAGCATTCGGAAACATTTAAAGACCTTACATTTTTCGAAAATAATTTCAACGGGGTAATGCCATTCGAAATTATGATTGATACCAAGAAAAAAAATAAGGTAATCCTCAGCGGTAACCTATGGAAAAAGGTAGATCAACTGCAAGACTCTATAGAAAGTTTAAACATGTTCTCTCATCCTGTCTCTATAATTGAAGTAATGAAATATGGAAACCAGGCATATTACAAGGGAGTTACCAAACAATACCAAGTACCCAACCAATTCGATAAAATGAAGGTGCTAGAATATTTTAAACGAGGACTCACTGATAAAAAAGACCTGGCCAATCAAGCCTATATAGATACTGCTTGGCGTTATATTCGTATCAGGGCTCAAATGAAAGATATGGGCACCTACGAAATGGATGCGGTGGTTAAACGAATCGAACAACAAACCAAAACTATTTTTGAAGGGGAGGATGTAGATGTTACCATCACTGGAGCTTCTGTAGTTATTTTAAAAGGTACACAATATCTACTTAAGAATTTATTATCCTCTATTTCCGTTGCGATTTTAATTATTGCCTTAATGATGGCTTCGATGTTTAAAAAGTTTAAGATGGTTATCATTTCTCTTATTCCTAATGTGCTTCCATTAATTTTTACTGCCGGAGCCATGGGATTTTTTGATATACCATTAAAAGCATCTACCATTATTATTTACGGAATTGCCTTTGGCATAACCGTTGACTCTACCATACATTTTCTTGCAAAATATCTACAAGAACTCAAATTTTATAAAGGTGATATTAAAACTTCCACCTATGCTTCCATTAGGGAAACAGCTTTAAGCATGGCGTATACCTCTTTAGTATTGTTCTTTGGATTCTCAGTTTTTATCGCTTCTGATTTTGGAGGAACCAAAGCATTAGGAATTCTTCTATCCTTTACCTTATTAATGGGTTTCTTTTGCAATCTTACTTTATTACCCGCCTTGTTACTTACCCTTAATCGTAAACAAATAGACAAGGATTACGATAAATATGCTGCTCTGGATGATGATGATGAGCATGAAGTGGTATTAGAAAATAAATAAGACGCTTATAATTTTGCTCCAACAACCACGGGCTTTTTGAATTGCAAAAGCTCTCCGTTTGTCCCAATAATTTCGAAATAAATAATATGAATACCTACTTTTACCTTAGCTCCTTCTTCATCCGTGCCATCCCATACAAAACTTCCTGAGGTACCCAATAATTCACCATTCACCAGTTGTTTTTCCAATCGCCCTGCCTGATCATAAATTTTTAAATGAGCGATAAACCCAGGCTGATCTAGCTGGTAATAAATCTTTACATAGTCCTTATACCCATCATTGTCAGGCGAAAAAACTTCCGGATCTACGGCAAAATCGTCGCTGATTAAAATGTCTGGAGAAAATTGAGAATTCTGATACCCCGGAGTTCCAAAACCAACCGTAGATGCTGCAGAATGCCAATTCATTGAATTTTGGGTAGCACTATGTATATCCAATCTTTCCAAGGATACTCCATCCGTGCTATTTAAGGTACTCAAATGCATACCATCGTTGTAAGCAAACATATCGATAGATTGTTGAGTAAATGCCGAAACTCCAACTATTCCGGATGCCGAAGCAAAATCGGGCAGGCTAGCTACATCCCAATAAGCGGTGGTATCTTGCATGGCATAACAGCTGATCACCTTTTCATGATCTTCCGATATAAAAATATATTCTGATGGATGTAATAAAACACTTTGGTTATGCATAGGAACAAAACTGCTTAAATAAAAATTACTGGTATCCCCTTCTCCAATAATCAATGTAGTGAGATCTATCGTTTTATTACTTCTATTGTATATCTCAACATAATCAATACAATTACTGGTGGGATCTGCTAATATTTCATTAATAACCAAATCAAAATTTTCTGGAAAGGACGGAACAGAAAATGGCAATGAATCGGCCAGCAGAATATTTCCGGCACAATCATTTATTTGATTTAAACGAACAAAATAAGTGGTATCAGACGATATGGTAAAGGGTAATATTATTTGATAAACATCTAATAAAGATGATTGATATTGAACCGACATCGCATTCATCCCATTGGAGAATTCAATATCCGATTGATTGAAATCTCCAGGTAAAATTCCTTCATCAAAATAAATTAATACAGTATCTAAGCCCAATAAACCCGTCTTAATGGCATGTGGCCTATGTACATCATTGACCAATAATTGAAATGAATTTTTGCGGCCAGGAGTTCCCCCAGTAACATCTTGGGAAGCCGACCAGTTGAGATTCTTTAAACAAGGTTTTGTATCATCCACCATTTCCAACGACCAGCCTCCATCATCTTTCCCATCCGCATCATAAAAAGATAAATCATATTTAGCCGCATGTAACAAGGTTCCATTTACGTGAAAAAGTTCTACTAATCCGGATTCATTGGTTAAACCTGCAAACCCATCCACGGCTGCCACTGGTAAATTTGCAAACAAGGCAACATTGTTCTCATTCACCAATACTATAAAACTATCAGGCTTGATTGTATAATTGGAGAGTGTATAAGTGGTGCCATTTACTTTTAACTGATATCCCAACAACTGAATGGGAAATGGCCGGGTATTCATTAGTTCTATATACTCTGCCTCTGGTAATAAAATAGCAGGTGATTCATCAATCATTAATTCATGAATTAATAGATCAAATATTTCCGGTGAATAATTTACCACAGGAATATCGAGCGTGGTGGGAAGAGTATTGTTATTGCAATCCCTCAATGAAGTGAATAAACTAAGATTATAACTGGTATTAACAGGCAATGGATTACTTAAAACAAGGATACATGAATCGTTAGATAGTACCTGAATGCTCGTTAAGTTTTGTAAATTAAAATTCCCCAACAATAAACTGGTTGGATCCATTTGTTGGTTAAATACCACCAACAAATGCACACTATCTACCCAGGTAGTATTGGCATTTATATCTACAAATAGAGGATTGTATACAGCATTTTCAGAACCTGGAGTACCTCCATTCACATGGGTACTAGCCGTCCAATTATTAGCAGTGAGACAAAACTCATTCGGATTAATTCTTTCTAAACTATACCCACCATCATCTTTAGCGGGATCATGATACCAGCTCAAATTAAATGCTAAACTATCCATTTGAGTATCCGAAGAATCAAAGATCGATATCTCTACTCCCCCATTGGTAATTCCGGGAAAAGTGGCAATCCCTATTTTAGGAATAGAAGCATTAAATAAACTGGTATCATTTTCATCCAATAATATGATAAATCCTCCCGGATCAATACTGGCTGCCGGAATTAATTTACTAGTACCACCGATTTTAATGGTCCAATTAAAAAGGTTAATGGGATAAGAAGAATTATTTTTGAGTTCTATAAATTCAGCATTGGGTAAATTAACGGGAGGGCTCGGATCGGCCATTATTTCATTGAATACTATTTCACCAGGCAATGCCGGATGAATTAAAAATGGATAATTGATATTGGTTTGATGATTACCACTAAAGTCCTGTAAACTATCTATACCTAAATGATACATGATATTATTCAAAAAATTACCAGATGCGGTTATATGTAATTTTCTACAATCCAAACTATCTTCTGCTACCTGCAAAACACTTAATCCATTATCCAATGTAAAATTTAATTGACTTAGGTTAGTACTTCGCACTGGTTCATTTAAGGTAAGGCTGAGTATATTCGTTTCCACCTGATGCATGATGATGGAAGGGGCGGTAATATCCATCCAGGGAGTTCCCGTTGACAAGATCTCATCGAAAAAAAATTTATCCGATCGGGTACTGGTATATTTGCAATATGGACCCATGAAATAAGTAGATTGGATACTGGCATCTAAAAATGACCCGAGAGATATAAAGGAGTTCGACCCCGTGGTATCTACCAAAAGTTCCCATAGATTTCCGGTTCGGGTTGCCTGCACCCTTGTAGAGCAAATGGCCGAATTAAGCATATTATCAGGCCCATCGATGATTTTGGTTGGGGTTCCGTTTACCAACTTGTACAAACTAATCTCATCATTAATTCTGCCCAATTCAACATAATAACCATTGGTAGGATAACTTAAATTACGTTGATCACTTATCAGATAAAATCTGCAAAAGTTTGCCGATGAGGGGTTAAATTCCATTCGGTTATAAAACTGCCATTCCGCATTCACCATGGCTAAATTAGGTGTGGATAAATAAGCATCATCGATAACCGGGGCCGCATTTAACCATAATTCACCGGCAACAACATCAAATTTAACCGTATCACCGAGCCATTCAGGGGCGGAGCTAAAATCTCCATCCGTAAACGAATCGTTTACCTGGCCATAACCGAATGTTATAGACAATAACAATGCGACAGTATTGAATAGGTTGGTTGGACGCATATCAAGATCTGTTGAATAAAATTATAAAAAAATATTCAATCAAATGTTAAACAGCTAATTTTGTAACCATAAAATCGTTGTATGAAAATTGCCGTTGTAGGAGCCACAGGTTTGGTGGGTACAGAAATGCTAAAAGTATTGGAAGAAAGAAATTTTCCGGTAACCGAATTAATTCCGGTAGCCAGCGAAAAGTCGGTGGGTAAAAAGCTTTCCTTTAAGGGAAAAGAATATACGGTTCATTCGATGCAACAAGCCATTGATGCGAAACCGGCTATTGCTATATTTTCGGCAGGTGGCGAAACTTCTAAGGAATGGGCACCTAAATTTGCGGAGGCAGGAATTACGGTTATTGATAATTCCAGTGCATGGCGAATGGACACGACTAAGAAGTTGGTAGTCCCCGAGGTAAATGCCCATGTATTAACTGCTCAGGATAAAATAATTGCGAATCCGAATTGTAGTACGATACAAATGGTAGTGGTTTTAGAACCTTTGCATAAAAAATATCAAATTAAAAGAGTGGTGGTATCTACTTACCAATCGGTAACTGGCACCGGAGCGAAAGCGGTGGAACAAATGATGAACGAAAGAAAAGGAATTGAAGGAGATATGGCCTATAAATATCGCATTGATATGAATGTCATCCCTCAAATCGATGTCTTTTTGGAGAATGGATATACCAAGGAAGAAATGAAAATGGTAAATGAAACCCGCAAGATTTTGGGCGACGATACAATTCAGCTTACCAGCACCACGGTTCGTATTCCGGTAATAGGTGGACATTCCGAGGCGGTTAATATTGAATTTAAAAATGATTATACACTAACCGATATCCGCAATATTATTTCAGCCATTCCCGGAGTAATTGTAAAAGATGATCCATCCCAACAGATTTATCCAATGCCCATTGATTCGCATGGTAAAGATGAAATTTTTGTAGGCCGTATCCGCAGAGACGAATCTCAACCCAATACAGTAAACATGTGGATCGTAGCTGATAATTTGCGCAAGGGAGCAGCTACCAATGCAGTGCAAATAGCCGAGTATTTATTAGCAAAAGAACTGATTTAATTGTATTCGAGTCTTCGCCTCATACCTTATAGGCATAGAACAGAAAAGATCCGAATGCTGATATTCATCATTGCATGGCTCCGTGCCTAACCCTATAAGCGTGAACGCTATGAATAATAAAGACATTTCTCACCTTCACTAAATTTATAAAAAAAGGCCATTCTTTCGAATGGCCTTTTTAGCATAAAGTTTCCGAAACTATTGTTCCCAAACATCATGTTCAAACTTGAAGATAACGTCTTTAATGTTTTCTGCTTCTAATAAAGCATCTAAACCTTTTACATAATCGTCAATATTACGATCATAGGTATTATCTACCTTATAGATTAGGCTATTAAACATACGCTTCATAAACAAGTCATCGTAGGTAATTCGAGTTCCATAGTTATATGGATTATAAACCTCTTCGTTAATCAACACTTTACGTACTTCCGGGAAATACAACCAATACATAGGAATATAACCTTTAAACTCGCCGGTTGATGTATAGTCGGCCATTCTTGGGCAAATTCCAAGGATTCTTGGTTCCATTACTGATCTTTGTTTGTCAAAATACCAGTCTTCTTTTAATTGAAACTGCTGTACATTTTGAGGATCAAACTCCTTAATGAATACGGTATCATGTAAATCGTAAGGAGGGAACGGATAGGCAATCTGTGTTGTATCAGATGAAGACCCAATCGCCTTAATTTGAGGCACTGGCAATTCAACTTTAAAATCATCTCCCATAAAAGGATCATATCCTTTTACTACTGCTGGTTGAGTTTCTGTTCCACATACTGCTTCTTGCAAAATGTAGATCAAATTCTTACGCATGTTAGTGGGAGTTTTTGGGTAATAAAGTGGCTGATTGATTTTCTCTCTCAGGTCGATTTTTCTCCAAACTCTCCTGGTCCACATTACATCTGCTTCACGCAAATATGGATATGGAACCACTCTTCGGTTAGGATAATGTATTTTATCGTAATACCCGTCTCTTGGGGTATCAGGATTTAATACGGTCCCTCCCTGCGCATAACCCGACATATTCGTCAAGCCAACGATCGCTAAGCAGAAAATGATGATGAATTGTTTCATGTTTTTAGTGAATTAATTGTTAGTTGATAGTAAAGATTGCAGATGCAGATCTTCTCTCACCGCCAGGTACTGTCATTTTAACTGATTCAAAATACACTTTACTTCCTTTAGATAAACCTCTTAATTTACCGGCTACATCACCAGGAATGGTATTACCAGAACAAGCCTTAGAAAATAAGTCACCACCCACTTTAAATGAAATGGTATAACCTGTAATAGTAGCATATACGTCGAAATCAAAGTCATCCATTCTTGGAATCAATGGAGATCCAGCACCAGCATTAGCACCTACCATACCTCCGTCTGACTGGTTTACCCAAGTAACTTTTGGAGTTGGTACAGATTTAACCCTGAACTTATAAGATCCCATACTTTGAGATTTACCTTCAGCATTTTTAGCACCTACAGAGATCACAATTTCTTTACCGGTTCCTGGTTTTACAACATATTTACCATTACCACCGCTCATTGATCCACCGGAACAATTTACACTGATTTGGTTTGGCGCAACACCTGGTACAGATACCTCAATTGGGTTATCTAAACCACGGTACATTACGTTCATTTTTGTTGCAGAAACAGTTGCAGAAGGAGGAGCCACGTTATAAGTTGTATTCGCTGTATAAGGAGTTTCAGCTCCAGTTACAGGATTTACAATTTTAATACATACTCCAAAAGTACGTTCTCCAGCACCACTAGCCGGAACAGAGATCATACCTTTACCGTTGATAATTTTATCTTCAGGAAGGGTAGTTCCACCAGCTACATTACCAGTCATTGAATCTGCAGATGCACCGTAGATAATGATAGGTTTAACGTTGGTTGAATACGCTGCCAAGAAAGCTTCTGCTTCGAAGTTAGAACCTGAAGTAACGAAGTTAGACTTTGGAATGATCGCTGCCATAACCGCATCAAACTTGAACGATGTAGCCGAAATTTGATCCCATAAATAAGTAAGGATCTCAGATTCTGCTCCACGAACAATGTTCTGCCATTTGGTTAATTCCACCAAAGCAGCTGATTGTGGTTGATGATAGAAATAGAACATTTCCCAAGTGGTATTTTCACCTTCTTTGGTTTCTCCCTTTTCTGGAAGTTTTAGTTCTAATACAGCTAGATTTTTTTCAATTCTGGCTTTGTTTTTTGCGTCTACAAAAGCCATTAAATCTACCTTATATTTTTCTAATTTTACTTTTAGATCATGAGCCTTACCAGTTGTTCCCGGAGGGTTATTGGTTCCGAAATAAGTTGTAGGTCTGTCATAATCATCTTTTCTTTCAATTAAAAATGGATTAGCAATTCTTTCTTTTGCTTTGGCATCATCTACTCCATCAGTAGCTTTTACCATTTCCACTTTCATATTCTCGATGAAATCATTCATCGCTTTAGCTATCTTAGATACATCAGTTGCTGTAGCAAGAAGTTTTTTTCTCTTATCATCTTTCGGATTCGATTGAACTTCTTGTTGGAACTGATTAAAAGCAGCTTCATTCTTGGATTCAAGATTCGCTTTTTGTTGTAATAAACCAATGTTTACTACCACGAAAGCGTGAAGTACTTCTTTTGATATATTTAAGGCCAATAAAGCTGTTAACACGAGGTACATCATGTTAATCATCTTCTGCCGTGGTGACTGTTTACCGCCTGCCATTTTATTCTATTTGTTAAAGGTTAAACAAAAAATTTACAAGCTTCAATTATGCGTTTGGACGAAAGTTCATAGCAGAAAGCATGTTACCGTAAACGGTATTTAATGCAGCTAAGTTTTGTCCTAATACATGAATTTCTTCTTTGTAACGCTTAGTATCTTCAACTGATGCACTTAAATATTTAAGCATTTCGTTGATGTTGGAATATGCCTGAGCACTGCTTTCAACATACTCTTTAGAACCTTGTATTTGAAGCTCATAAACTGAGTTCAAAGCAGAAAGATTCTTAGATACTCTTTGCAATTGTTCACCATAATTTTGACCATCTTCCATAGAAATACCGGTTAAGGAATTCGCAGCATTTACATAGGATTCTGATAATTTATTTACATTAGAAGCAGCCGCTTTGATGTTAGTAACGAATTCAGTGTTAGCTTGTGCAGCATCACCAATAGTACTTAATTTGCTAGTACTATCGCTTAATTTGCGCATTCCATCACCTAAAGATTCAATTAATTCTGGACCGATTTTAGCATCACTCAATAATTTATCTAATTCTTGAGAAACTGCATCACCGCCCGAAGCAATTTTCACATTGCCATGACCTTTACCATGTCCACCTTCTCCTGGCATACCAGCTAATTCAGGATAAACCAAAGACCAATCCACATCCTCATGAGGTGGCTCGAAAGCAGAAATAACGAAAATGAAGGCCTCCGTTAAAAGACCCACTGTAATCATAATGTTTGCAATTGGAAGGTGAAGGATTTTCGCCCAAGCACCAACGATTACTACGGCAGCACCAACTCCGTAGATAAAATTCATGATAATTTTACCTTTTCTAGTGTGAAGGAATTTCATAACTGTTCTTTTTTAATTAGGTTAAGTAATAATTAGTTAATAAACCAAAGTTCGCATATATATAGTTGCCGAAGCAATTATACCTTATTTAAAATCACTCTTGTCACGGCCCATAAATGTTTGAACACATCTGAGCCCGATATAACTTTTGCTGGTATCCTGATATTCGAACCAACGGGCACTTGTTTGCATATAGAAACCTATATCCTTCCAGCTACCGCCGCGTATCACTTTACGCTTTAATACTGGTGGATCGTTTTCCTTAGCATCGTATTGTAAATCAGGGTTAAGGTCATGCATAAAACTATAGCCCGCTTCTTCGAAAGCTACACTACACCACTCTGATACGTTACCTGCCATACAATATAAACCATAATCATTTGGATTATATGAATCTACTGGCACGGTATGGAAACCACCATCATCAATATAGTTACCTCTCATTGGTTTAAAGTTTCCTAAGAAACAACCTCTTGAGTTACGGATATAAGGACCTCCCCATGGGTAAGGACTTAAGGCATTTCCTCCTCCGATGTTTCCATTACCGCCACGAGCAGCATATTCCCACTCGCCTTCGGTTGGTAAACGGAAATCATGAACCGGGAAATCACCATACATTGTAAGGAAATTGTTCATCAAATCGGTTCTCCAATGGCAGAAAGCATTCGCTTGTTTCCAGTTGATACCTACCACAGGATAGTTATCATAAGCTGGATGCCAGAAATACATCTTGGTCATTGGTTCGTTATAAGAGTATTCGAAATCACGAATCCATACTAAAGTATCTGGGTAGATATTGATTTTTTCACGACGGAAAAAGTCTTTTCTATTTACCTTTTTAAATCCTTTGTCACCGGAATTCATGTATTGTTTCTCAATCAAGGCATAATTAGAAGCCGCCTTCAAATCGATCCAGGTATAATCGTAAATCAATTTATTTACATCGATCTCACGTTTTCTTAAGTAACGCTGATCTTCGGTAAAGTATAAATCTTCCAAAGCCTCACGAGTCTCCTGATCATCATAATCGATTTTGGTTCTCCAATTTAAATGTGGAGGATCAATCTCTTCACCGAAATCATTTTCAACGATTAAGTAATCCTCTTCAGATAAGTTTTCACCAAGAATCGTTCTAGCCAACGAATCTTTTACGTAATAAACAAACTGACGGTACTCATTATTGTTGATCTCTGTTTGATCCATATAAAATGCCTGAACAGACACTGTTTTGGATTGGGTAACAAAGTTTTGTGGTACATCCTGATCAGACTCTCCCATGTTATAACTTCCCATTGGCATGTAAACCATACCGTAAGGATCTTCCTGGTACCATCTGGGGCGATTTTGCACTCCGGTTAGCTGTCCGGAATAGTACTCTTTGCAGCTGCTGAGTGCCATGATAGCAATAACGGCTAATACGAGTGATTTCCTCATATGATTGTTGTTTTTGGTGAATTTGTTTCTATATAAACGATGTTTCATTTATAATAGTATGTTTATTGTTCTTGTTTGCTTATTAATGTTTCAGGTCAGTTGATTAATATCTGGATCTCATTGAATCACCAAATCGAACCACATATCTTTCATAAATCGTTCTGTCTTTTTCAATCTTATAACAGAAACGAAGTATAATTTCATGTGAACCGGAATTAAATGAATTTAATCTAGACGTGTTAATGTCGTAGTTGTATCCAAATAGCATGCCCATTTTTCCATTGGCAAAAGTTCCGTTATAACCTACGTTGATACCGATTGCATCAATATAACGATAAGTAGCTCCAAAGAAAATTCCATGGGTACCATTGATATCGTAAAGCGCATTACAATTAATATCAAAGTTGGCTGTTGCCAAATCTGTGCGGATAATAGCGTTTGGGTTTAAGCTCCAGCTAGATCCTCCAAGGTTACGGAAGGTATATCCACCGGTAAAATACATATGTCGGGCCTGGCGTACATTTAAATCAGCAAAATCCGATGCGGTAAGATGCAATACAGATACCCCTGCATAAAAATTAGTATTGTGATAATAAACCCCTGCACTTAAATCGAAACCAAAATTACTGGTGGTTGCTCCCGTTGGCAATGGCTCTGTAACTGATGGGAAAATCCAGTTTGGGTTGACAATATTTTTATTAGAAAAACCGATATCAAT
>JBEIQI010000029.1:0-19805 GCA_040376605.1 Flavobacteriales bacterium
ATAATTTAAAAAATCTGATGACCAACAAAATGAATATCATTGTATATAATTTTGTGGACATGCTTTCTCATGCCAGAACCGACATGGAAGTAATCAGAGAATTAGCAGATGATGAATCGGCCTATAGATCACTTACCTTAAGTTGGTTCGAACATTCACCGCTTTATGATATCATTAAAAAAGCAGCCGAATTTAAGGCGCCTATTATTATTGCCACCGACCACGGTACCATTCGTGTTAAAGAGCCAAGTCAGGTAGTAGGAGATAAAAATACAACCACTAACCTAAGGTACAAACAAGGTAAGAACCTTCGTTACGAAACAAAAGACCTATTTGAAATTACTGATCCTAACAAGGCTTTTTTACCAAGGGTAAATGTAAGTACGAGATATATTTTTGCTAAGGGAGATAAGTTTTTTGCTTACCCCAACAACTATAATTATTACGTAAACTTTTATAGGAACACCTTTCAACATGGAGGAATTTCGATGGAAGAATGTTTAATTCCACTGGTGAAGTTGAGTCCGAAATAGGTTCATCAATTGATTGATATCCTTGATCAGATTCGATAAGGTATAAAATCAAATAATCTACATTTTCATCTTCGCAGTGGCACTTACTTCATGCCCCACAAAATCATTTTTGAGGAATTTATAATATCCTGTAATGGCAATCATGGCTGCATTATCCGTACAATATTCAAATTTGGGAATATGTAACTGATAATTTTTTCCTTCGGCTAGTTGAATTAATCGTTGCCTCAAATAGGAATTAGCAGAAACACCACCGGCCACCCCAATACATTTAATTCCATTTTCTCTGGCGGCTCTATCCAATGTTTGAACTAATATATTTACGACAGCATGCTGAAACGAAGCACAGATATCGTTGATATGCTTCTTGATAAAATCCGGATCTTGTTTTATGTTCTTTTGGAGGAAATATAGAACCGAAGTCTTCAATCCGCTAAAACTAAATTGATAACCCGGCAAATGCGGCTTGGGAAATTCAAATGCATGGATGTTTCCTGAAGCGGCTAACTTATCAATTTGGGGTCCGCCGGGATAGGATAAACCTAACATTTTGGCCAATTTATCAAAGGCCTCGCCGGCAGCATCATCGATGGTTTCACCCAGGACCTCAAAATTTAAAGGTTCTTTAACAAGTACAATTTGGGTATGTCCCCCACTTACGGTTAAACATAAAAAGGGGAATTGAGGAGTGTTACCGTGAGGCACACTATTACTACCTTCTATCCAATGAGCCATGATATGAGCATGCATATGATGAACATCAATTAGGGGTATTCCCAAACTTAATGATAGGCCTTTGGCGAATGAAGTACCCACCAATAATGACCCCAAAAGACCCGGCCCCCTTGTAAAAGCAATGGCAGATAGCTGATCTTTTTGTATATTTGCTTGTGTTAGCGCAGCCTGCACAACCGGAACAATATGTTCCTGGTGACTGCGTGAAGCAAGTTCGGGAACAACCCCACCATAGAGGCGATGAACCTCCTGATTGGCAACAATATTGCTAAGAATACGTTCATCATGAATAACAGCCGCTGAGGTGTCGTCGCAACTGGACTCAATACCTAAAATATAAACAGAAGCTTTTTGCATTGATCGATCAACTTTGAGCAAAGATATAGAAACCATACCAGGATTAGAAAAAGAGGAGCTTCCGGAAATACCCAAAAAGAAGAAATCCATAGGTAGAACCATCTGGAGATGGTTCAGAAGTACGGTATTAGTCATTTTTATTTTGGTGGTGAGTGCATTGGTGGCTTTACAATTGCCTATTGTACAAACCTGGCTGGCACATCGGTTAACTATTTACCTGAAAAATAAATATGATTTGGAAGTTAGTATCTCCAAGGTAAATATCAACCTGTTTCGAAAGACGGTTGCTTTAAGTGAAGTAATGATGGGGGATCATCATAATGATACCATTATTCATGCAGGTATCGTAAAACTCGACATAGGAAATATTCATCCAAGCCAAGGATATATAGAGGCTAAACGGGTAGTTTTAGAAGATGGTTATATTAATATTAGAACCTATAAGGGCGAAAATGTTCCTAACATTACTCAGTTTATCAATACACTCAAAGGCAAACAACAAAAAGCCAAAAAGAAAAAAGGTAAGGCATGGTTAATTAACATGGAAACTGTGGTGCTAGATGAATGTAGTTTGAGGATTAGAAATGAGAATCAAAACGTATTGAACGCTGATTTTTTACCCTCCGACATTCGTGTTCAAGGAATTGCAGGTAAGGTAGCCAATTTTGAAATTAAAGGGGATACCCTTGAAATGGATATTGACAATTTACGTGCCTTTGAAGCCAGTGGATTAGCCATGAAAAAGTTCTCATCGCATGTCATTATTAGTTCGAAGGAGCTTACCTTTAAAGCCTTTAAGTTATCCACCTATAAAAGTTCTCTTGCCGGTTATTTCTCCATGAGGTATTCCAACTGGAAATCCTTTAGCCAGTTTAATGATAGTATCTATATGATTGCTGATTTGGAGATGAGTGACATCAACGCTTCTGACCTGGCATTTTTCACCAACAATTTAAAAGGTATTGATTTTGACTTCCGTTTCAAGGGAGGCGTAGCAGGAACTTTAAGTCATTTAAAAAGTGACGAATTCGCCATCTATTTTGGAAGTATCAGCCAAATGGTAGGGGATATTGAATTGATTGGTTTACCTAATATTGATAGCACTTATTTCTCCTTCAAGGTAAAAAAACTCACCACAGATGCATTGGATTTAGAAAGAATCCCCATCCCTCCTTTTGGTAAAAAGCAAAAAGTAATGGTCCCCAAAGAAATAGAAAGGTTAGGTGTAATTAAATACCACGGAAATTTAAAAGGGACCTTTTCTGATATTTATATAGATGGATTTGCAACCACCAAATTGGGGAATGCCGATATGGATATGCATTTGTACAAAGCAACCAAAACGGCCGATTATCAATACAATGGCACCGTTGATGCTCAACATTTTAATATAGGGAAATTATTAGCTGTAAAAGAATTTGGTACAATTACCTTCGATGGACATTTAGATGGTAAAGGATTTGACTTTAAAAAGAGCAATAGCTATGCTAACTTTAAAGGGAATGTAAAACAATTGGAGTTTTATGGATACAATTATAAAAACATCAATGCGAATGCTAAATTCAGCAATAGTATGTTCGAAGGTATTGTAGATATAAAAGATACCAATGCCCAAATAAATTTTATTGGTTCGGTTGATCTAAAAAATGGTAAAAAGCCCATTTATGATTTCACCGCAGATATCCATCGGGCAGATTTAGTGGCACTCAATTTTGTAAAAACCAAAGAATCATCCGTTATTTCAACTGCCCTTACCGTTAAAATGGAGGGAGGAACCATTGATGATTTAGTGGGTCAGGTGAGAATTTGTGGAACCCAATATACCCAAGGTTCCAAAACCTTTCATATGGAAACTTTTGTCCTTAATTCCTTTATTGAGGATACCACCAAGACCTTAGATATTCACAGTGATATTTTAAATGCCCGATTTAGTGGACAATTTAAATTTATCCCATTGATGAATGAAATTAAAAGGCAAATTAACCACGTTGCCCCAAGCCTTAATCTTAAGCCAAACGATAAAATTAAATACACCCCTCAAAATTTCTATTTCTATATAGTACTGTCACATCCTGAACTTCTGACCGAAATTTTTATGCCTGATTTAAAAATTTCAGACGGATCCGTCATAGATGGAAGATTGGGTAGTGCCAATAATTATTTATCCATTGAAGTAAATATTGATAAAATCAAATACAAAAAATTCGTTATTAACGAATGGTACTTCTATGCCCGAAATAAAAATGAAAAATTAAGAATTCAATCGGATGCTAAATCATTCTTTATTTCCGATAGTACCAAAGTAGACAATGTAAATATAACGGCTACAGCCAGAAATGACTCTTTAGATCTTTGGTTAGGATTTCAAAATGAAGTGGCCAACTTAAATGGGGCAAGTATCAACGTGTTGACTTATTTTGGGAATGCTCCCAAATACGAGTTTAATATTCACGATTCATACTTTTATTTTAATGATTCACTTTGGGTGGTGAACAATGATAATTCAATCACTTTAGAGAAAAGCGACTTATCGATTAATAACTTAAATATTAATACTTCTGGCAACAAAAAGAAGATTTTAAGTATTAATGGTAAATCAAGTGAATCCAATACTGATAAAATTACCGCCACCTTAGATAATTTTCCTCTAGAGTTGGTAAATGCATTTTTACCTGGTGATAAGTTAAAATTAAATGGTGCCATATTAGGTGAGGTAGATCTCTATAGGATTTTACAAAAGCCCTTCTTTACGTCAAGGTTGGCGATAACCAATGTGAAGGTGAATGAAATGCTACTCGGCAGGCTGGGTATCTATAGCACCTATGATCCGGAGGCTGAAGAAATCAATCTTAAAACTTATCTTATCGACAATGGGAAGACCATTGTGAAGATTGAAAATGGGAAAATAAAACTCAAAAACCTGGAAGATGGTTTCGACATTAAAGCAAATATTGATGGATTAGATTTGAGTGTTTTAGAAAAAATGGCCTATCCGGTGTTTACCAATTTAAAAGGGATGGCCTATGGTAGCTTTGAGCTAGGTGGAACTTTTGCCGAACCAACTATCTATAGTAAATTAAATCTTCAAAAGGCTGGATTGAGGCTGGATTATTTAAATGCCTATTTCAATTTCGAGATGGGAACCAAAGAGATCATCATCAGCAATGATATGATTCGTATTCCTCAGCTCGACCTTACAGATAAATATGGTAATGCCGGTGCGGTAAAAGGAAAAATAAGTCATAACCTGTTTAAAGATATATTCCTCGATATTAAACTCGAAACGAAGAATATGTGTGTAATGGAAACCACCGAGAAAAATAATGAGCAATTTTATGGGAAGGCATTTGCTACCGGCAAGGCCACCATTATTGGTGAAATAAGTGACATTATCGTTGTGGCCAATATGACTACCGAAAAAAACACCGTACTGAATATTCCCATCAAATCGAGCAAATCCATTAGACAAAATAATTTCGTTGAATTCATTAACCCCAACGATACCGTTATAGAAACGGTGGTAGTTGAAGAGGAAAAAGGAAACTTTACTTTAGACCTCAATGTAAAAGCTACACCGGATGCTACCATTCGAATTATTTTTGATGAAACCGTAGGAGATGTAATTACCTGTCAGGGTTATTCCGATCAAATCAATTTAAATCTCAATACACGTGGAAAATTTACCATGTTAGGCACCTACGAAATAACCAAGGGTGATTATTTGTTTACCCTACAAAATATCATCAATAAAAAGTTCACCGTTAAATCAGGAAGCAGTATTAGTTTTACCGGAAATCCATATTATGCTCAGGTAAATGCAACCGCCATATATAGAGCCAATGCTTCGGTATATCCAATTATATCGAGCTTTATGGATCCGTCCTCGGCTGAATTATATCGAAAAGCTACCCGGGTTGATTGTGAGCTAACCCTAACCAATACTTTATCGGATCTTCTTTTAGGCTTTAATTTACAACTTCCAAGTTTAGATGCCAATGCGGCAAGTTTAGTAAAGTCTACCTTAAATACGCAAGAGGAAATGAATCGACAAGTATTCTCCTTGCTAGTGCTTAATCAGTTCCTTGCACCTGAAAGTACCGGTGGAGGAGCCGCTGCATCCTCATCCCTGGTAGGAAGCGGTTTTGGAAATACCTCTTTAGAATTGTTATCCGGACAATTAAATAACTGGTTATCTAAAATTACCAAAGACGTAAATATCAACTTAAATTATAAAACCGGTAGTCAAACCAGCAGCGATCAAGTGAGTGTTGCCTTAAGCACCCAGTTATTTAATGAAAGGGTTATTATAGATGGTGACGTAGGTGTTGGAGTAGGCGTTCCTAAAGCAACCCAAACATCCAATCAAATTGTAGGGAACGTATCGGTTGAGGTGAAAGTAACCAATGATGGCAGACTTCGACTGAGGGCTTTTAACCGAAGTAACGATTACAATCCACTGAAAAACTCGGTAGATTATACCCAGGGAATGGGTATTAGCTATAAGGTAGAATTTGATAGTTGGGGGGATTTATTTAAATCCAAAAAGCCGAAAAAGAAAAAAGAAAAGAAGAAAAAGAATCTGAATAATGTGGAAAAAAATGATTCCTTAAAAACGAATTAATCCAACCTTTTTTTTTCGCTAACTATTGATCTACTCCTCCCCTTTTATCATTGATCAGAACCTATTTATTCGATGAAGGTAGATTAATTAGATTTAATCCACCTCAATACTTTCGATTTTCCGTCAGCAACTATTTGGATAAAATACATGCCGGATGTTAAAGCTGATTCATCAAATGAAACAATCATATTTCCTTCTGCGGAGCCCAAGGAACGCTGACTCACCATTTTACCGGTAAGATCAGTCATATGGATATAAACATCTTCGGCTATTAATCCGTCAATACTTATATTAAAGATTCCATTGGATGGATTAGGGAACAATAAAATATTTGCAGCCAATTCATTATCTGCTATACTTGCATTCGTGGTCGCATAACAATCCGAAGTATCTGTACAACCATTATAGGTTACAATAACTGCAAAGTCTCCATCAACAGGAGCAATATAAGTTTGAGAGTTTGCCCCAACAATAGGTGCATTCCCTAAATTACAATCGATCCATTGATAAGTGGCGCCAATCAGTTGGGCCGTAAACATATGCCCAAATGCATTTACTCCAACATTCGGATGATTCACAATTAAATCAATCGCCAATAAACTATCACATCCATTAATGGCGGTTAAAGTATCAGCATATAAGCCTGAAACCGTCCAGGTAGACAATCCACTTGGAGAAGTATAAAAGCCGCAAGTTTCCACCTCAATATAAGAGTTTATCAAACCAGCTTCACCAATGATTTGGGATAAGCTACCCGTACAACCAATTCCATCGGTTACGGTTACCGAATAATTTCCGGCTGTTATTCCAGATAGGTCTTGTGAAGCGGCACCATTACTCCAAACATAAGAATACAGAGGTAGGCCACTATTTACCGTTAAATTAATGCTTGCATCATCTCCCCCATTACAACTGGCATTAGTCCAGGTAGCAGATAAATCTAACGAATTGGATGAAGTTAAGGTAGCCGAATAAGAAGCAGAACAACCATTGGTATCGGTAACTAAAACTACATAGGTTCCATTGGATATTCCTGTTATATCTTGAGTGGTAGCGGTATTGTTCCACAAATAACTAAACCCGGGACTCCCTCCCGAAATACTGATATTGATAGATCCATTGGATACTGCGCTGCAGGAAGGATTGGTTACCACTCCAGAAATAATAATATCAGATGGAGCGGTTAGGATATGGGAGCTGGTGGACGTACATCCATTATAATCGGTTACCACTACTGAATAAGTTCCGGCAGATAATGAACCGATATCCTCTGTGGTAGCTGTATTGCTCCATAAATAATCGTAAGGACCTACCCCACCACTCACCGTTAAATCGATGGCACCATTATTTCCTCCATTACAATCTACATTCGTATTTGTATTAGTTAAAATAAGAGCCGAGGGTTGGTTGATAAGAACCGAAGTTGATGTGGTGCATCCACCGGTGGCCGTAACGGTTACCGAATAAATTCCTGATGGTACCAAATTAATATCTTGTGCACTAGAGGTAAACCCACCGGGTCCCGTCCATGAATACGTAAACGGACTGGTACCAGCCGTAGCAACTAAATCAATGGAACCTGTTGAATCGGGATTACATAATACATCGGTGATGATCATATTTAAAGATGGGGCCACACAATTAGATATACGTGCATAGGATCCTTGAACAACTCTCATGGTACCTACTGCCGAGCTAGCACCCCAGGCATATAAACGAATTCTCACATTTCCTAAAGCAGGTACATTTACAGGAACCGCTAATGGAAAAGCATACGTGGTTCCTGATACCACCGCCGGTACCGAACCAAAACTTGTAAAGGGTGCGCCATTTACAGAATATTGTACATTAGCACTGGTGGGACCTGTTCCACTTCGATAAGCAACCCAAACAAAAGTATCTAATTCAAAAAATGATCCGGCCGTTTCTGTTAAAGTAGCTTCAACATAATGATTGGCCAAAACAGCCGTTGGCAAATTCGGTTGATTAAATCCGGTAGCAGAAAAACCCGTTGTATTTGAGGTACATGTATTGGCACCCCTCACCCACTGACTGGCAGTTACCGTTGGCAATACCGTTATACTATTAAAAACATCGGTGCAAGTTCCCCCATATACATTCCAATAGATGTTTTGACCATGGGCGGCCGCAACAACTATCAATAATGCCAGGGTAATAAAATACTTTCTCATACAATTTAATATTTTTATATCAATGGATTGATATAAACATTTCCAAAAATACTTGAATGTGCAATCTTTTGCGTCAAGAAAACATTAAGACTTTATCAACTCTTGGTCTCAATAGGATCCTAAGCATTTATAGAGGCTATAGTTTTACAAATTTCAAGCTTTTTCCGGGTGAATTATTTGCTTTAAAATGAATAAAATAAATTCCCGATTCTAAACTCTGCACATCCAAAATAGTATGGTTAGAAATCTCCGATAAACTACCAGACATGATCACTCTGCCATTTATGTCCATTACTTCAAATGCAGTGTTATTTAAAACCTCTGTAGACTTATATACAATGTTCAACAATTGATCCGTAGGAATTGGATAAAGTTGAAAAAGATTGGCGGTTTCATTTTCCACACTTAAAGTAGATAAGAAGTTAGCGGTAAAATTGGTAATATTCGCCTCCAAGGTATCATTGTAAACAGCATTTAAAGTATCGGCAATTAAACCGTTTGAACTCCAATTCATAAATACATAACCCGGATTAGCAATGGCTTCAATTTTAACGGGAACGCCATCAAAATAAATTCCATTCCATGGATAGGTATCCGGAGTAATGGTGCTAATATGAATTTTACCTGCACCAGCCGGATAAACATCCAAGGTTAAATCAACCTGACGCGGTAATCCAAAATTATTTTGAATGTGATCTCTTACTTGTGGTGATCTACAAACCAATTCATCCTGAAAAGTTAAATGATTGTTGTAAAAATTTGTCACCTGAGCAGGCACATTCCAAGGATCGCCCCATCTAAAATATTCGTTCGCCATTTCAGAAATGGTTTGCTCGAAAATCCCATTTTCGATACCTAATAAACGAGTCGGTAAATAATTGGTATTCATTTGGTCGGCATATCTATTGATAAAATAATTTTTGTACCTACCATTTTGTATACTTCTTAACCAGATGTTGATATAGGGTAAATTAGGATCGGCACCTTGGATATAGTCGATGGCGTCAAAGGTACAATCTGTCCAGCCATTAGGAGCTAAAGCCAATTCCGGATCTATCATACAAAATCTCCAACGTTGGTCGGTGGCATTAGATCTATAAATTTTAATATTGTTCTGCGGCCAATCGGTATTACCCATCCAGGTTTCGCCAATAATATAATCGGTATAATAGGTCAAATCAAAATAAGGATCGGCATTGTCCCAAAAATTCGTATCGTTTACATTAAGCGCTGTAAAAGCATCATAGTCGTCATAAAAATTTTGAACATCCCCTTCTAAAGCTCTTAAGGTATAATTATAAAAAGCAGATAAAGAAAGTATTTCGGTTGAATCAGGATCGGCATTTTCTAAGGTATTAAACATTTCGGTATTATACTTTTCTCTCAATTCGTACAATCCAAAATATTCTCCATTGATATAAACCGATACCGGTCTCCATGCAGCATAATAACCATTAGAGCCCTTCATCATCATTTTTACTTGCGATGCTTCTTTATACGGTAGGGTTAGATATTGATTACTTCCGTTTCTTAAATAAAAATCACTGTATCTTGTTCTTAATGGTCTATCAGGAATAATTGGATAATTTATAGCTCCTTCTCCTAAAACGCCATCGCCCCACTTTAACCTGAATGAACGTTGTGGATTGGTTCGGCTTCCTCCCCAACCACCATCCATGATGATACCTACTTTTTGTGTAAACAATAAGTTATGATTATCGGTTGAATCAAAATATTCAGCATGTGCTGCACGGAGCCAATCTTCCAATGGATGATCGAACATACCAGTTGGTCCATATAAATTATTCTCATCGGTAATAATGGAAATAATAGGTGTAACATGATCTACATTGAAGAAATAAGTGGCACTGGTAACTACCGAAGGTAAATAACCGGCTGCATAGGCTCTTGCTCTTAATACCGTACTTTGATAAACAGGTATGGGTGTTCCGGTATATAAAGTTGAACTCGTAGTAGGTTCACTTCCATCCGTGGTATAATAAATTTGTCCAGTGGGGAAATTTGGATCCAGGATACTTACGTTAAAGGTGGTTGCAAAAAATCCGCTGTTTACGGTAAACACAGGGGGGAAAGATAAATTATCATAACCTATTGCACTATTATTGGTTGCATCCGGCGTGGCAGGTTGAAACTTTTTGATGGTAGCCGATCCATCAGGAAAATAACCTACACTTACATCATACAATTCTCCACAATTTACATTTAAGCTACTCAATAAAACAGATGATGGAGAATAGAGTTGTACCACTTCACCATCTGCATCTATTTTAAAATTGGTATGGTTAAGAAAACCTTGCAATGGATAATAGGTATTCGACATTTCATTATCTCCAACAGCACAAATACCATATTCAATATACGTATAGGTTACCGCATCAGTTGATTGAATATTGAATGCCAAAGAGTTAATGTTTCCGGCGGTGATTCCGGCGGATGTTAATTCGCTGGCTCTAACCATCATTTGATGGCGGGCTCCCCAATACCAGTTGCCATAAGGAGCCGGATAATCATAAGGAGAATTGGTAATGGTACCTGTGCCAATAGTTTGTCCATTTAAACGAAGGTTCGGACGTTGACTAGCCATATTACCTGTTGCATCATAACATGAATTATCACTCCCATCTTCGTAAGAAAATAAAGTAGAAGTAAAGGAGGTGGCAGTTTGACGATGCACAGAATTGGTAATATATCCGGTATTACTATACGAACATACATTGATTACAATATTCGATACTCCATCCCAAACAAAAGGAGTGGTAAAATTATGGTTGTTCCATCCGGCAGTAGGTATAAAGGTTCCGGTATTGAGCACCATGGTAAAAGGGGTCGTAGCATATCTATCCTTACCGCTACAAAAAATAACAGTATAACCACCGGCAGGTAAAATTAAATGGGGCAATACCCATTTATTAGGTATAGCAGGATCATCCGTTAATGAATAATTAAATAGATCTACCGATGATGCACCGGCATTATAAAGTTCTATCCAATCTTCAAACTCACCATCTTCATCGGCAAGGATGGAATAATTTTTATTGGAACCTTCGTTGATAACAATTTGAGATTGTGCATAAGTAAACGAAAGAAATACAGCAACAGCGAGTATATTTTTTTTCATAAAAAACAGATTCTAACCATAAATATACAAGTTTTTAGAAGGCAAAATGTTTAGGTAAAAATTTAGGAACCCAACCGCCCCGGATAGCAGCGGCAGCTCCCGGCTCCGCCGGGACTATAGCGGATAGCCGGTAAAGGCGGCCCAACGAATAAAAAACCTGGTAAAAAAGACCTTTCTACCCGCTGCCCTCATCCCTGTTTTTTCCTATATTTGTAAGACCTCTAAAGGCAACTATTTAACTATGACGGAAGTACAATTATACCAGGCAAAAAATAAAATTAGAATTGTTACCGCTGCCTCCTTGTTCGATGGACATGATGCGGCCATTAATATTATGCGCCGAATTATTCAGGCAACGGGTGCAGAGGTGATTCATTTGGGACACGATAGAAGTGTGGAAGAAGTGGTGAATTGTGCCATACAAGAGGATGCCAATGCCATTGCCATTACCAGCTACCAGGGCGGACATATTGAATATTTTAAATATATGTACGACTTGTTAAAAGAACGTGGTTGCGGACATATTAAAATATTTGGTGGTGGTGGTGGTGTAATATTACCTACCGAAATAAAAGAATTACATGAATATGGTATTGCCCGTATTTATTCTCCGGATGATGGACGTGAAATGGGTTTACAAGGGATGATTAATGATCTCATGATGAAATCGGACTTCCCTACCGGATTTAAATTAAATGGCGAAGCGCAACATTTAAAAGAGCAGGATGCCAAATCTATAGCTACCTTAATTTCGGCTGCTGAAAATTATCCGGATGCGAATCAGGAAATTTTTGCGGAGATCAATAAAAAAGCAGAACTGAGTAAAACTCCTGTTTTAGGTATTACAGGAACCGGTGGTGCCGGTAAAAGTAGTTTGGTGGACGAATTGGTTCGCCGTTTTTTAATTGACTTTACCGACAAAAAAATAGGCATCGTTTCGGTTGACCCATCGAAACGTAAAACAGGAGGCGCTTTGTTAGGCGATAGAATTCGAATGAATTCTATCAATAATTCGAGGGTATATATGCGCTCTTTAGCTACCCGCCAAAGCAATTTAGCCTTGAGCAAACATGTAAAAGAAGCGGTAGATATTTTAAAAGCTGCCAACTTCGATTTGATCATTTTAGAAACCAGCGGGATTGGACAAAGTGATACCGAAATTATTGAACATAGCAATGTAAGTTTATATGTAATGACTCCCGAATACGGAGCCGCTACTCAGTTAGAAAAAATCGACATGCTCGATTTTGCCGACATTATTGCCCTTAATAAATTTGATAAACGTGGGGCTTTAGATGCCATACGCGATGTGAAAAAACAATATAAACGCAACCACCAGTTATGGGAAGTAGATGATGAAAAGCTGCCTGTATTTGGTACCATTGCTTCGCAATTTAACGATCCGGGAATGAATAGCCTCTATCGTTCGGTAATGGATAAAATTGTAGAAAAAACAGGAGCCGATTTAAAAAGCACCTTCTCCACTACCGATGAGATGAGTGAAAAAATTTACATCATTCCACCACAGCGGACCCGTTATTTAAGTGAGATTAGCGATACCATAAGAAAATATAATCAATGGGCCGAGGAGCAAGGCAATATTGCACAGGAATTATATTCTTTACGCAACTCTATTGAAATAGTAAAAAAGAAGAAGGGGAACGAAGCGGTAGTTGATCATTTAGAAAAAGAATACGAAGAAATTAAATTAAGGTTAGATGGGCATAACTGGAAACTCATCGAAAACTACCCCGCCTTAGCAGAAGCTTATACCAAAGATGAATTTATTTTTAAGGTAAGAGATAAAGAAATAAAAATACAAACCTATTACGAATCCTTATCCCATACCAAAGTTCCCAAGGTATCATCGCCTAAATACAAGGCTTGGGGCGATTTATTAAAATGGCAATTACAGGAAAATTTCCCTGGGTATTTTCCATATACCGCAGGAGTATTTCCATTTAAACGCGAAAACGAAGATCCTACCCGAATGTTTGCCGGTGAGGGTGGACCCGAAAGAACCAATAAACGTTTCCACTATGTTAGTTTAGGCATGCCAGCCAAACGTTTAAGTACAGCTTTCGATTCGGTAACTTTATATGGACGTGATCCGGAACATCGCCCTGATATTTACGGTAAAGTAGGTAACAGTGGAGTAAGCATTTGTTGTTTAGATGATGCCAAAAAACTATACAGTGGTTTCGATTTATCTGCAGCTAATACCTCGGTAAGTATGACCATTAATGGTCCGGCACCAACCATGGCAGCCTTTTTTATGAATGCGGCTATCGATCAGAATTGCGAAAAATACATCAAGGCCAAAGGACTTGAAAAAGAAATAAAAAATAAAATCGACCAAATTTTTGCCGCCAAGGGGATGAAACAACCTGTTTACCAGGGCGAATTACCCGAGGGCAACGATGGACTCGGTTTAATGTTGTTAGGCTTAACCGGCGACCAGGTATTACCCGCCGATGTTTACCAAAAAATAAAAACAGAAACCATTGCAGCCGTAAGAGGTACTGTGCAAGCCGATATACTAAAAGAAGACCAGGCACAAAACACCTGTATATTCTCTACCGAATTTTCGTTAAGGGTAATGGGCGATATGCAACAATATTTTATTACCAATAACATCCGTAATTTTTATTCGGTATCTATTAGCGGTTACCATATTGCCGAGGCAGGAGCTAATCCTATTACGCAATTGGCCTTTACCTTAAGTAATGGATTTACTTATGTAGAATATTATAGAAGCAGAGGTATGGATGTAAACTCTTTTGCACCCAATTTATCCTTCTTCTTTAGCAATGGTATCGATCCTGAATATTCCGTAATTGGTCGTGTAAGCCGCCGTATATGGGCCAAAGCCATGAAAAATTTATATGGAGCCAATGAGCGGAGTCAGATGCTCAAGTACCATATCCAAACTTCCGGTCGTAGTTTACATGCACAGGAAATAGATTTTAACGATATCCGTACCACCTTGCAGGCCTTGTATGCTATTTATGATAACTGCCAGAGTTTACATACCAATGCATACGACGAAGCCATTACTACCCCTACCGAAGGATCGGTGCGACGTGCTATGGCCATCCAATTGATTATTAATAAAGAATTAGGCTTAGCCAAAAACGAAAATCCTATCCAGGGATCTTTCATTATAGAAGAATTGACCAACTTAGTAGAAGAAGCTGTAATGGCGGAGTTCGATAGATTAACCGAACGTGGTGGAGCATTAGGTGCTATGGAAACCATGTATCAGCGTGGTAAGATCCAGGAAGAAAGTATGTATTACGAAATGCAAAAACATACCGGCGAGTATCCTATCATTGGGGTAAATACTTTTTTAAGTAGCCAGGGTTCTCCTACTATTATACCTACAGAAGTAATTCGTTCTACACCCGAAGAAAAGGAATATCAAATAACCATGTTGGGCAATCTGAATAAATTTAATGCAGATAAAACCCAGGCTTTGTTACGCGATTTGCAATTAACCGCCATTAAAAACGAAAATATTTTCGAAAAATTAATGGAGGTAAGCAAGTACTGTTCGATGGGTCAAATAACTCATGCTTTGTTCGAGGTAGGTGGTCAGTATCGTCGCAACATGTAGAAGATATCCTGCTTTTCGACTTCTGATTTCAACATTCGTTTGTTCTTCATTCGTTTGTTCAATTTTCTTCCCTTTCTTTCGTCGCGGCGGGGTTCCCGCAGATGGCGCAGATTCCGCAAATTCTTTCGTCACGATTTTCTTTTGTCACTGATTCGATTTTCGCAAATCGTGCAGCAAGCTGCACAAAATGATTCGAGGTAGGTGGTCAGTACAGGAGGAATATGTAAAAGATATTGTTGGGCGCCATCCATACCTTAACAGCAACTCAATTAATTAAGTTCGAAATGGGCTGAGGAAAAAACTAGATAGAAATTTTTACTTGCGATATCAGAAATTTACGGCCATAAAAAAAACCGGTTTTACCCGGTTTCTTTTTTTAAAAAAATGTTTTTTATTTAATCAGATTTACCTGACCCATGATTTCATGGAAGTCATCATTTCCATCCGTAACTTCTATGCGATATACATAAACATCCTGCTTACATGGATTTCCATTTTGTTTGGTACCCGGCCATCCTTTATTAATGTCATCAAACATAAATATCTCCTCACCCCAACGGTCAAAAATTCGAACCACGATAGATTTAATATTCAACCCATAAACACTCCAGGTTTCGTTTAACCCATCGTCGTTTACCGTAAAGGTATTAGGCACAAATAAAGTGTACTCAGGTTTCACATGTAAACAATGAACCACCGTATCGGAACATCCATAGGCATTTAACGCTAATAGAGTTACGCAATAGGTTCCGGTATCAGCATACGAATGGGTTGGACTGGTAGCCGATGAATTAGTTCCATCTCCAAAGTCCCATGCATAGGTAGCGGCCCCTACAGAAGTATTTCCAAAAATAACTTCAGGATCAAGGATAGATATTTCCTGTGGAGTGTACATAAAATCAGCAGTTGGACTTGCTCCTACATTGATATAATCAACGATAGATAAGGTGGCCGAACAACCGGCAGCAGAAGTAACCGTTAAGGAAACATCATACATTCCCGGATTATTAAAACAATAATTTGGATTTTGTAATGAAGAAGATGCCTGACCTTCAACGATCCAATTCCAGTTAGTAATTACTGAACCCACAACAGCAGATTGATCGGTAAAATTCACACAAACCGGAGCACATCCAATTAAGTTATCTCCAACAAATAATGGAGTTGGAATTTCATTCACCACTACTACTACAGTTGCCGTTCCGGTACATCCACCTGCATTGGTAGCCGTTACGGTATAGGTTCCACTATTCGCTCCGGTAGAAGCTGCAATGGTTGGGTTTTGTGTATTAGCAACAGCATATGCATTCGGACCTACCCAATCATAAGTGGCTCCTACAATATTATCTGCCGTTAAATTAAGTGGAGTTCCTGCACATATAGGACTGTTGCTATTAGCAGTAAATACCAGGTTACTACTAATTACTACTGAAGTGGTAGCACTTGAACTACAACCATTGGCATCGGTAACAGTAACGGTATAAATTCCTGCAGCAGAAATAGGGGCTGCAATAATGGATGGATTTTGTGTATTCGGTTGATTATATCCACCGGGTCCGATCCAATCAAAATCAATTCCACCTGCTGAATTAAAGATCACATCCTGGAATTCACAAATAGGAGTATTGTTTCCGGCAACAGCCACTGGTAATGCATTTACCACAACGGCAGTAGTAGCGGTTGCAGAACAACCGTTTGCATCCGTTACGGTTACAGTATAATCACCGGCCATAGCAGCGGTAGAATTAATAATCAATGGATTCTGCAAATCGTTTTGAACGTATGCTGGTCCGGTCCAATCATCCGTACCAGAACCTGTAGGTGAATTTAATTGAATAGAAGCTCCTTCGCAATAAGGTCCGGTATTGTTAGCAGCAGGTGCCGGCAAAGCATTTACCACCACATTGGTAGTAGCAGTTCCGGTACATCCACCCGCTAAAGTTACCGTTACGGTGTATAGACCGCCCATAGCCAAAGTGGCTCCTGGTATGCTAGGGTTTTGAGTATTCGTTTGGTTATATAAATTCGGACCTACCCAATCATAATCAATAGCACCTGCAGGAGAAGATAAATCGATGGTTGCACCTGCACAATATGGACCTGTATTATTAGCTACAGCAACTGCGATAGCATTCACTACAACGGTAGTGGTTGCGGTTGCTGAACAACCATTGCCATTCGTAACGGTTACTGTATAAACTCCACTCATAGCTGGGGTTGCAGCTGCGATGGTTGGATTTTGAACATTGTTCACTGAATATACATTCGGGCCTATCCAATCATCCGTAGCGGATCCGGTAGGACTATTTAATTGTATGGTTTGACCCGGACAATAAGGACCAGTATTGTTAGCTGTTGGGGTAGGTAATGGATTTACAGTAACATTCGTGGTGGCAGTGGCTGAACATCCATTCACATCCGTTACGGTTACTGTATAAATTCCGGACATACCCACGGTAGCTGATCCTAAGGTTGGGTTTTGTACATTATTGGATGAATAAGCTAAGGGTCCGGTCCAATCATCCGTTCCTGAACCGGTAGGTGAATTTAATTGTATGGTAGTTCCTGCACAATATGGTCCGGTGTTATTGGCGGTTGGAGTAGGTAATGGATTCACCACAACGGTGGTGGTTCCGGTACCTGTGCATCCTCCGGCCATGGTTACTGTTACGGTATAAACCCCTGCATTTATCAAACCTGCTCCGGCTAAAGTTGGATTTTGGGTATTGTTTTGAACAAATGCATTAGGACCTACCCAATCATAATCGATGGCTCCCGCTGGGGAAGATAAATTGATGGTAGCACCTATACAATAAGGACCGGTATTATTAGCTACTGCACCGGCACCTACATTTACAACTACAGTAGTAGTGGCTGTAGCACTGCATCCCGCTGGGTCGGTTACCGTTACGGTATAAACTCCAGCCATTGCTGCGGTAGCTCCGGCTATAGTAGGATTTTGAACATTATTTACTGAATATACATTCGGGCCGATCCAATCATCCGTAGCAAATCCTGAAGGTGAATTTAATTGGATGGTTTGCCCTGGGCAATAAGGACCTGTATTGGCTGCTGTTGGTGTCGGCAAAGGATTCACCACGACAGTTGTCGTTGCGGTTGCGCTACATCCACTTGCGTTGGTAACAGTTACTGTATAAACCCCTCCCATGGCGGCTGTTGCTCCTGCCAGGGTTGGATTTTGAACATTGGCTTGGTTATATAAATTCGGACCTGCCCAATCATCGGTTCCTGATCCGGTTGGACTATTGAGTTGAATGGTTGCTCCTGCACAATAAGGACCCGTATTATTCGCCGTTGGTGTAGGTAAAGGATTCACAACGACTGTAGTCGTTGCAGTTGCACTACATCCACTTGCATTGGTAACGGTTACAGTATAAACTCCTCCCATGGCGGCTGTTGCTCCTGCCAGGGTTGGATTTTGAACATTGTTTGCCGAATAAACATTAGGACCCACCCAATCATCAGTTCCTGACCCGGTTGGACTATTGAGTTGAATGGTTGCCCCTGCACAATAAGGACCGGTATTGGTGGCCGTTGGTGTAGGTAAAGGATTCACAACAACAGTTGTTGTTGCGGTTGCACTACAACCAATTGCATTAGTTACGGTTACTGTATAAACCCCTGCCATGGCGGCTGTTGCTCCTGCCAGAGTTGGATTTTGTATATTGGGCTGGTTATATAAATTGGGACCTACCCAATCATCGGTAGCTGAGCCAGTGGGACTGTTGAGTTGAATGGTAGCTCCTAAACAATAAGGACCGGTATTATTGGCCGTTGGCGTTGGAAGTGGATTGACGACGACCGTGGTAGTGGCGGTTGCTGTACAACCTCCGGCAAAAGTAACGGTAACGGTATACACCCCACTCATGGCAACCGCAGAACCTGCTATGGTTGGATTTTGAGTATTGGGTTGATTGTATAAATTCGGGCCGACCCAATCATAATCAATTCCTCCTGCCCCGGCACTTAAACTAATGGTGGCCCCGGCACAATAGGGTCCCGTATTATTCGCTGTAGTACCAACACCCCCGACGACGACGGTGGTGGTAGCAGTTGCTGTACAACCGGCCGCATTGGTCATGGTAACTGTATAAACCCCGGCCATAGCTGGTGTTGCTCCGGCAATGGTTGGATTTTGTGTATTATTTTGAACATAAAAATTAGGGCCAACCCAATCATAATCTGTTCCGCCAGCCGAAGCTGTTAAAGAAATCGTTTGACCCGGACAATAAGGTCCGCCATTATTAGCAGTCACTACAATTGGAGAAATAGTAACATTCATTTGATCCTGCACCACAATCGGACCCGAGCAAGTAGTATTGGTAAGAATGGCTGTATAGGTTCCACTCACCACCGGACAAACTACAGTAGCTGCGGTATTAGCGATAACAGTATTAGATGGATCTAACCATTGCACAGTATAATTAGGTGCACCATTCGGCATAAATCTTTTACCATCATTGGTAGCGGTCCAGTTGGTAGGAAAATTCCTACCTGGCACTACAAACGCAGCAGTTCCTGTTGCATTTTGAATACCCTCGATGGCATATCCCCCATTCCAGGCAAGACATGTTTGTTTATTCTGAATATA
>JBEIQI010000275.1:0-3828 GCA_040376605.1 Flavobacteriales bacterium
GCATCTTACTCATTATTCAAATAGTTTTTAATAATAACCTTATTCAAATATTATATGCAAATTGACATATTAATATTTCAGGTGGCTATTGCTATATCATTAATGATATTCGCTGCTCCCATGAGATTTAAGTACTTCGCATTTGTTCTGCCAGTTGCATTACTTATGGTTGTAACCAGTAGTTGGGCAATGGATGTTATTCGACTTCACCAAGTTAAAACCATCGAATTATCCTTTAAAGTATTTGGTCAAATTCCCAGCTTCTGGAGCACTGTTCCAAAAATCACGATTGATCAACTCTCTGCCATATTTATACTCATGATTAATTTAATATCCTTAGGAAGTGTAATATATGCTTATGGATATTTAAAAAACTATTTCAAAAGCAAAAGCACCTTAGGAATATCCATGCACCTATTTTCCTTCTTTCTTCTTTTTATTAGTCTTCTCCTACTAACTATGTTAAGGGATGGGTTTATGTTCCTTTTCGCCTGGGAGTTAATGTCATTATCTTCTTTTGCGTTAATCGCATTTGATGCTGAAAAACCTAATGTGATAAAAATAGCTATCAACTATTTAATCCAAATGCATATTGGATTCTTTTTCTTGCTGGCAGCATTCTTAATTGCTAATAAAGAAACAGGAATTTGGGGGTTTGATGCCCTTCCGTATTATTTTGAAAACCATAACAATGTGCCCCTATTTATTTTATTCTTCGTGGGGTTTGGAGTAAAGGCCGGATTGATTCCATTTCATTCATGGGCCGCCAAAGCAGATCCAGTAGCACCACCGCATGTCTCAAGTTTAATGAGTGGAGTTTTGGTAAAAATGGGAATCTTTGGAATTCTCCGGGTATCAATGGATATACAAGCAAACTTTTCTGAAATTGCCAGCATTATTTTACCCATTTCACTCATCAGTATATTATTTGCCATTTCAATGTCCATATATCAAAATGACCTAAGAAAACTTTTAGCCTACTCTTCTATAGAAAATGTAGGAGTCATCTGTTTAGGTATTTCACTATCCTTCTTTGGCAAAGCTTATAATATTCCGTCCTTATGTGTATTAGGAATGTTGGGGGCCGTATTTCATGTAATCAGTCATTCCTTGTACAAATCAATGTTATTCCTACTTACTGGAAATATCGAAAGGGTAACCGGAACAAGAAACATTAATGAACTTGGAGGGTTAGCAAAAAAAATGCCCATTACCTCTGGATTTTTTCTACTCGGAAGTTTATCCTTATGTGCACTTCCCCCATTTAATGGATTTGTTTCGGAATTCCTTATGTACAAAGGAGTATTTAAGGCCATAGCTGCTGCCGATTTTTACATTTCTATTATATCTATTGTTGTGGTAGTTGTGATGGCTGTCTCTGGTGGATTGTCTATTTATGCAATGACAAAAGCATTTGGATTAGCACTTCTAGGCAGTAATAGAAAAGAATACTCGAATGAAATAAAAGAACCCACTAAGTGGATGTTATTTCCAGCTTTTCTTAATTCTGTATTTATGTTGCTGCTCGGTTTAGCTCCCATGTTGATTTTTCCAGAGATATATCGAACCATATCAACCTTCCATTTCATTCCACAAAACGAAATGTTCTATGCAAGTACTGTAGAAATTTTTCAAAAATTTGGAATCCTAAGTTTGATTCTTGTTTCCATAACCATGATAGTATTTCTAATAAGATATATTCAACAAAAACGGGTTCAAATAACACAGGGACCGACCTGGGGATGTGGATATTCGGCAGGTGATGCCAATCATCAATACACCTCCACATCCTATGGATCTCCATTGAAAAGAATGATAAGTCCTATGCTGGATGAAACAAACACCTATAAATCCTTCGAGGAGGAAGAAATCTTTCCATCTCCCAGAACTTTCAAGACAGAATCACAAGATAGAATTGAAAAATATACTGTAGGTAAACCTGTATCATTTTTGATGAAATTTGTTCCCAAACTTGGTTTGGCGCAAACCGGAAGAATTCAACATTATCTCATTTACCCATTGGCGTTTTTGTTGCTAGTGGCAATACTCACCGCATTTAATTTAATATAAGATGTTAGCATTTCTATTAGTTATCATTTGCGCTTTGCTCTATCCAGGGACTATTGACAAGACCAAGTCAATTCTTTCCGGCCGTAAGGGTCCAAAATTGCATCAATTTATTTTTGATGATTGGAGACTCTTTAAAAAAGGGAATATATATAGCGATAAATCAAGCTTTGTTTTTCAAATTTCGGCCACCATTAATTTTGCTTGTTTAATTACCGCATTGTTCCTCATTCCGTTTCCTGGTCAAAAGCCCTTGTTCTCTTTCGATGGTGATTTCGTATTCATGCTATATCTTTTGGGGCTAGGAAGATTTATTTCGGTTGTTGCTGCATTAGATGTTTCGAGTGGATTTGAAGGAATGGGTGCCAACAGGGAAGTACTTTATGCAACTTTGTTAGAACCAGCATTCTTCCTATTAATGGGCACCATGTGCATTTTTACCGGCTTTACTAACTTTAACGACATCTTTGTTGCCCTATATAAGAACGAATACCTGGCTTCCGTGGTAATTATCATTTCCACCATTATTTTATTTATGTTTTTATTGGTTGAAAACTCAAGAATTCCAACGGATGATCCTAATACACATTTAGAACTTACCATGGTTCATGAGGTAATGATTTTAGATTATAGTGGATTTGATTTAGCTCTCATTAAACTAACCTCTGCATTTAAATTTGCCGTATTTGGATCGCTTATTTGCAATGTTATAATCCCAAGTCATCCAATCATAAGTAATCCCGATTATTACATCTTAGATGTTGCGATAAAAATATGGCTGTTTCTAACTTTCCAATTTGGAATTGCCATTGCAATCGGAGTTGTTGAGTCCTTCAAACCAAGAAATAAAATGGCGAGAAACCCACAGTATATATTAAGCATTTCGGCCATTGCTGCTGTGTTATTTTGTGTAATGATCATCATTAAAAACAATCTTGTATGAGCTATATAATAAACCTGGTTATCGTTGGATACATTGTTACACTTATTTACCTCGCCAAGGTAGAGTTACTTAAAAATTATGTAAAAATATTGGCTATGCAGGGAATCATCATCTTTGTAGTTGCCATTAGTGAATTAAAAGAAGCTAGCTTTCTGCATTTATCATTTGTATTGTTAGAAACACTTCTTTTTAAGGCAATATTTGTTCCACTGTTCATGCAACGATTAGTTAAAAGATCTGGAAAGGCAAAAAACAGCGGGATGTATATTAAGCCTTACGCATCGGTAGTTTTGGCAACCGTATTTGTGGCCGTTTCATTTGCCATTGTGGAGTCAATCCACGATAAACATTTGGAAATTAAATATTTCACCGCAGCCATTTCTTCAATAATTATTGGACTTTATATAGGAATTAATCATCGGGATATTATTACACATCTCGTTTCGTACATGATAATTGAAAATGGCATTTTCTTAATTGCATTAGCGCTTGGGGGAGAAATGCCAATTCTAGTTAATAGCGCAATTCTGCTTGATATCTTTAGTAGTATTCTTATTATGGGAATTTTCCTGAATAAAATAAAGGACTACTTCCAAACAACGGATGAAAATGAATTAACCCAATTAAAAGATTAAGGTAAATATGATAGTTCAATTCCTTATAATCAGCATTGCATTCGCTTTATTGGCTTTTATCATCAAAAAGCCAGCTATCAGCCATTTTATAACCTTTTTATATTCGTTGTTTCTTTGCTATTTTGCCTATAACCAATATGGCCATCTAGGAGAAACGGAAGCTACCTATTTCCGTGTTGATCA
>JBEIQI010000320.1:0-2855 GCA_040376605.1 Flavobacteriales bacterium
AAGCAAGTCTTAAAGATACTCTCGAAACCTCTAACCAAATTCACTGATTCTATATTAAACCTATTTGTATATTTAAGAACCTATACATTAAATAAATAGAGTTATGAGAAAAATTTTCTTATTCATTGCCCTTCTTTTTTGTGGTCTATTACCTAAAATGTTTTAATCATACGGTAGGAATTGAGAATGTTGAATCTGATAGGATCGCTGTTTATCCAAATCCAAACAGTGGAAACATTTACATTAGAACACCTCCAGAAATTTCGGAGAAGGATTGTTGGATTGAGATTTATGATTGAATAGGGAAACAGGTATACAAACGACCATTATTAGAGTCGGTGGTTTACTTGCATCAAATACGATCGGGTGCATACAATTATGTCATATTTAACGATGGAACACCTATAAAAAAAGGTAAATTAATAGTGAATGAATAATTGTATTTTACAACTCTAAATTAAAATTTGATTTGAAATGGATTATTTGATCATTCTGTTTGCATGCTCTATAGCGTCAGGCTGTTTTTGGGCTGGTTATAAATTGGGACGGCTCTATTTAAAGGTAATAAAATGGAATAGGGTAGAAGCAACGATTATTTCTAAAGAGGTATTGCTAAGGGAAAAATATTCCACATCACGAACGGTTGCTTATACTCCTTTTATTCAATATAGTTATTCGGTCAATGGAATTGTGCACATAGGATCAAAGGTGCATTTGGAGGAATTAGTAGTTGGCCAGAGGGGATTTAGAAAATTTGATGCGGAAAAATTCGTTCAGATTCTTGGTAGCCAGATGATGGTATATGTGAACCCTAAACATCCAGAGAAGTCCGTTATGATTTGCTCAGGCGGAGGTATTTATGTAGGATTAATAGCCTTTGGGCTTATTGCTATTCTAGGTGCTGTTTTCTAAGTATTATAGAATTCAATAACCACTGCACAATTGTATTGAGCAGTGGTTATCATTTATATATAGATCATAGCTATGTCTCGTAGCTATGATGAGTTTTGGTGGGAAAGAGATCTTCCATCACTTTTTCAAATGATTCCATGGTTACTCGTTGCAAGGGAATCTTTAGTGTTCCATTTTTTTGAATGGATTTAAAGTCATCAGGCATAATGAAGGCAACCGTACCATCTTGCAATATGGTAAATATGAAGTTTTTTGCATCCGGATTGAATCCGAATTTGCTAAAAGCATATTGATAATAGCTAAACTGACAGCGTTGCTTAAAATCGATTAATATGGCAAAATTGGGTTTCACTTCTTCATCGTTTACAAAAAAACAAGCATTGGCAATCATTTCATCAGGCATTTTATGGGGTTGGTCGCAATTTATCATGCCAAAATTCTTCGATTGAAATTCTCTTTGAACTAAATATTTCTTGTTCCAATCTTCGCCAAAACTAGAGGGTGAAATGCTGTCGTACCTATCAATGCATGAAGTAAATTCTCTTTTGTTATAAAAACGCCCATCAAAACTATCAATAGGGAAGGTAGATACGGTCTCAAATATTTTTTTACGAGTATTTTTACTGGTAGGAGAGTCATATACTACTTTTACGGCCAGAACTACTGTTTGACCTTCATATGTCATTTCCAAAGTAAGATAGGGTTCGTTAACATTTAGTATGGTAACATTGGCTGGGATGCTATAATAGTATCTATCTTTTTTGTCTTTACTCTGTGTCTTTTTCTGTTTTAAAGATTTAAGCAATTTATTGAAATTGTACTTTTTAATTCCTTCTACCTCAAAAATTGCTCGATTAAATTTAGCTACGTTTTTAAAATCTTGTTTATTTTCTTTGGTCTTCATCGAACGATTGCTGGTTACTTGCATCCGAAATTGAAGTTTGTATTTTCTTTCATTCGATTTAAAGTCATATTTGGCCTCATAATCTTTTATATAAATCTGTAATGGAGTTCTGTTCCTGTCCTTTTTTTCTTCAGTTATATACACGGGACCCCAAGTTTTTGTGGCCGCAACGGGAGTGTTTACAATAGGAGCTGCGCCAATATCCTTCCATTTCTTATTCTTTTTATCTAACTCATACAGTTTAACTTCCTCATTGGTATTATCAGTACTCATTTTGAAGCTAATTGCCTTGTCATTCTTTAAGAAGACCTCTTCATTGTTTTGTGACGCTTGTATATCGATCATTCCTGCGGATTCGAAATATTGACGCTCATCATCCACATGATAATGCATAGGTATGCCACTAAAGAATATTTCTTTTTGGGTATGGAACTCTCTATAACTAATATCTACCATACCTATTATAGGATCACCGTTTTTATTAATCAAGGCATTTGCTGGTATGGAAACCGTACTTCCTGTTTTTGCATAAGAGAATGTGCCTCCTATACCAGCATCAATTACGTAATGTTCCATTGGAACATCAAATCTGGCATCAGGAGATACAATATCTTCGTTGGTGCTATCAATACCTGGGATACAATCATCTAAGGGGATGGTGGTATTATTTATTCTCAATTTATTTGTATTGGGCTCAATAACTGTAGGATTATTAACTATCGTACGAATTGGAATGTTAGCATAAGCCGGAGCAATGGAAGAGGTAAGTGCAATGGTGCTTTTGTCTGTTTTACCGCAGCCCACGGCAATAGCAGCAACAGTTAGCATGATGGAAATAATTGGGGTCCTCATGATTTTAGTTTATGGTTGTAAAAATAAACGGTGATGTTTTTGGATTTAGTATCTATCAATTGTTAAAGGAAATATTAAAGTTTTATTTATTGACTTCTGGTTCTAAATGGAATAATGCCTTTTATTATGGAAGGATACAAGTATGTAGGAATATTTTGGCTGATGCCTAAAACAAAAGAAAATAATC
>JBEIQI010000017.1:0-22545 GCA_040376605.1 Flavobacteriales bacterium
ACTGGTTCTTTTGGTTAACTTATATTTTTGTGATTTCACTTTTGATGAATCCAAAGGAGCCCAGGTTCCTTCCAATATCCGAGAAGTGGTATCAATGGTAAAGGTAAATTTTCCATCAAATTCATTTCCTCCCGGTTCCGAAAGTTCAAACTCAAAATATCCTCCCTGATTTTTTACTTCCCCTTTAATATTTCTTCTGTTCCCTTTTACAATATTATATCCCGAAGCATTTTTTCCATTGATATAATTAACCGATAAAATAAGGGTACTGGTTCCAAATCCACCAATATATTCACCCAATAACGAATCGGTTGGATAATTACTAGTTATGGGTTGGGTTGTTTGCTGAGTGGTATCCGAAGTATTTGGGTCGGTTGGATTTTTTGTTTTGGTTCCACATGCCATTAGCAAAACAATGGCACTGAGCGAAAATATTTTTTTCATGTTATTAAGGTTTGAAGTTTTATGATTCGAGTTTCCATTTAATACTGCATCCAATACTAGGCACCTGAATGGGGTTAATGATTTCATTGGCCAGGATAGCATCGAGGGCCTTTCGCATGTCTAAACCTGTTACGGGCTTTCCGTTTCCGGGTCTGGAACTATCTAGTTGTCCTCTATATACACATAAAAGATCCTTATCGAAGATGCTAAAGTCGGGTGTACAGGCTGCATGATAAGCCTTTGCTACCTCCTGGGTTTCGTCGTACAAATATGGAAATGGGAAGTGAAGTTCCGTAGCCAGTTCTTTCATGAGCTCAGGAGCATCTGCCGGATATCTACTCACATCATTACTGCTGATAGCAATAAATGAAATCCCCCTGGGTCCATAATCATTGACCATTTTTATGAGCTCCTCCCTAACATGTATTACATAAGGACAATGGTTACAGATAAACATAAAAACGGTGGCTACTGATCCTTTTAACTCTTCCAAACTGCGTAATTCACCGGAAACAGTATCGGGCAATTGAAAGGAAGGGGCTTTAAATCCCAATGGAATAAGGGTGGTTTCTACTGCGGCCATAGGCTATAAAATGAGGTCAATGGAAAATATTCATTAGTTTTTAAAGGTATCCCTGTTTACAATATTAATTAAAATGCAGGAATTGTATAAAGGGATTGCGGAAATTTGTTAACAAAACTAGGGTCTTGAAATACGTAAAGGGAATACTTCTTACTATCAATATCATCTTCGTCATCGGTTTATTAAGCTGTTATGCTGCCTATTATTTAAACCCCTACGAATATTGGTATATTTCTTTATTGGGTTTGGGTTATTTTATTTGGCTGGGCCTTAACATTGCCATGATGATTACCTGGCTTTTTATCAAATGGAAATATGCCCTCATCAGTTTAATTACTCTGGTAATAGGTTATAGTTTTCATTCTAAGATGATTGCCTTTAGTGTGCCCACGACCCGAAAAGATAGCATCAAAATCATGAGTTATAATATTCAACTATTTAAATATTATGATTGGAAAAAAAATGAAGGACTAAGGGATCGACTCATGCATTTTATTGAAGATAATGAGGCCGATATTTATTGTTTTCAGGAATATTTTCAAATGAGAGATAATGATTTTTCGACCACCGAAAAACTCAAAAAAATCATTCCCGATCATTTTATGCATTTCGAAGCTGGGGTGATAAAATATAATAACCAGGAATTCGGTTTAGCCACCTTTAGTAAATACCCAATTATCAATAAAGGCAGCATCACCATTGATAGCACCAGCGACAGAACCAATTTGGTAATTTATACCGACCTGCTCATCAACCAGGATACCGTAAGGGTATATAATGTGCATTTGGCCTCCAACCATCTTAACACCAACGAGGTGGATAGTATGATGAATACTTCCGGAAAATCATTTTCCTTCGCAAAAAAATGGGCAAAAAAATTAAAAAATGGTTATAAAAGAAGGTATAATCAGGTGAATTTATTCACTAATAAATTAGCATCTTGTAAATATCCAACCATAATTGCCGGAGATTTTAATGATGTTCCAGTATCGTACACGTACCGAAAAATAAATCAAAATTATGCCGATGCATTCATTGAATCAGGCTCTGGCATTGGTGCCAGCTACAATGGGAATCTACCCATGCTTCGTATAGATTATATTTTTCATTCCAATTATTTTGGATGTAATCGATTTAAAATCCACCCGGTTTCCATCACCGATCATTTTCCCATAGAGGCGGAATTATACATGCGAAGGGGAAAATAGCGTATCCGGTGTTTTTGGTGGTTCTAGGGCATTTCATAAATTTGTAATACCAACAAACCTAATGAATGTGTCAGATAGAAGGGACTTTTTAAAAAAATTATCATTACTCACTACGGCCGGACTTACCGCTCCAGCTCTCTCCGTTTTTGCAAAAAATGATGCGATAAAATTTGATGGTTGGGATGCAGATCAGTTTCCCCCACCCGGTGAAGATATTTGGGATTGGGTAAGAATGCAATTCATTACCTCCCCTCAATATATTTATTTAAATAATGCAGGGGTTTCTCCTTCGCCATCCATGGTAAGAGATGCCTGGTATCGATTAATGGAAATGGCTAACGAAGCCCCGAGTCATACCCTATGGCGAGTAATGGAATCGGGCCGGGAAAATATAAAAAATAGAATAGGTGGGTTGCTTAATTGCTCCAGCGAAGAAATTACCATAGTTAGAAATGCTACTGAAGCATTAACCCTCATTGTAAACCAACTGAAATTTAATAAAGGAGATGAAGTGGTTTTATGCAAATACGATTATCCCCGTATGTTATCTGTTTGGGAACAAAAAAAGAGAGATCACCAAATTAAACTTAATTATGTGGATTTGGCTTGCCCCGAAAATGATGAACAAAAAATCGTTGATCAATATACTTCTCTTTTTACTGCTAAAACAAAAGCGGTTTATTTAACGCATTTAATCAATTGGACCGGCCAAATAATTCCGGTTGCCAAAATTGCTGCTGAAGCTAAAAAGAGAGGAATCACGGTAATTGTTGACCCAACCCAGTCCTTTGGACAAATGAAAATTGACATGCAGGAAATGCAATGCGATTTTGCAGGTATGAGTGCCCATAAGTGGCTGCATGGTCCTATTGGAACGGGAATTCTCTATATTAAAAAAGATAGGATTTTAGATCTCCCCTCCTATTTTTCGCCGAACCCGAAATTCGAAAAAACCATGCTGAAATTTGATGATCATGGAACCCGAAATTCAACAGCTGAATTTGCCTTGGCACATGCCATCGATTTTTATGAATACATCACCATCGAACAAAAAACAAAAAGACTACAATACCTTAAAAACTATTGGTTAGAAAAAATCATTGATCATCCTAACCTGATTTTATACTCACCTACTTCAAACAATCTTTCCGGAGCATTGGCTACCATCGGTTTTAAAAATGCCGATGCCCAAACGGTTTCCAACAATTTATTACACGATCATAATATCATTGTTGCCACCTGCATTATTCATAACATATCAGGCATTCGAATTTCTCCCAGCATCTATAATACCGAAGCCGAACTGGATGTGCTGGTTGAAAAATTATTAGCAGTGCTGAATAATAAATAAACGAACATGGAAAAGTGGATGGAAATGATTCAGCATTATAACCATATTAATAAATATGGAGCTGACAATCATATGAAGTTGGAAATTTTAGAACCGGGCCATATCATTTATATGATGACCATCGAAGATAAACATCTTAGTTCTCCCAATACCTGTCATGGCGGAGTGATAGCCGGACTCATGGATTCTGTTATTGGTACAGCAGCTTTATCAAAAGCCTTCGAAGAAAATAATTTAGTAAGTACGGTGGAATTTAAAATCAACTATTTACAACCCGTTAATTTAGGTGATGTATTGGTTGGCGAAGGCAAAATTGATTTTAAAGGAAAAAGTACCATTGTATCTTCGGGTAAAATATATAAACAACATAGCAGCTCGGTAGTGGCCATCGCCATAGGAACCTTTAATGTTTATCCCCTATCTAAAAGACAGGAAGTGGTTCCCGAAAAATAATTAAAGTCCTAACCAGTTTTTTAAAATTTGTTTTCCATCTAAGGTCATAATGGATTCCGGATGGTATTGAACTCCATAAATGGGCAACGATTGATGTTGGATAGACATTAAACTTCCCGCCTCATCTTTTGCGGTAATGAATAATTCTTTCGGTAAATGATTTTCATCTACCACCCACGAATGATACCTTCCTACCTCTATCACTTCCGGTAAATTTTTATAAAGTTGATTTTCCTGCCATCTCTCAATATATATTTTTGTTTGAACTCCATGTTGAACCTCCGAAAGATTGGATAATTGTGCACCAAAAAATTCGGAAATAGCCTGCATTCCTAAACAAACCCCCAATATATTTTTCGATGCATAATAGGTTTCTATTACCTTCATTAGGTTTCCAGATTGACGGGGTAAACCCGGACCCGGGGATAATATAAGATGAGTAAATTCATCTAAAACTAACCAATCAATTGAATCGTTTAAAAAAACGGAAGGTTTTTCGCCCGTTATCTCCTCCAGATAATGCACCAAATTATAAGTAAACGAATCGTAATTATCTACGATGCCAATTCTCATTTCATGCTTTTCTTAAACGTGTAGTAGATCAATGGAAAAATAAGATTGGTGGCCAAAACAAAAGTCCATGCAGAAACATGAAAAGCCAATCCGAATTTAATACCTAAACCCAACTGAAGACCGTAAACCAGTGTAGGCAAAGCCATCAACAAACAATGTACCTCCACCGTTTTTAAAAAATAATAAACGGATAGAGCCCATTTTTTTCTAAAATAAATAAAAACGGTTGTAAATAAGGTAAGAAATGAAGCGGCCACATAGACATATAAATAATCCCGGATATCTCTTAGGTTCAATCCCAAATAAAAATCAATTCTGGGATTCACATAATCAAAAAAAGCATATACCCCGGCTAAAGGAATAAATTTAGTAATCCAAACGATTAAGCTATAAATGGTTAAGGATGCCGGTCTTTTCATATTTATTTGAATACCCTTCTGTTCTTGGGTTGGCGCAAAGATAAATATAAAACCATTGGATAAATAGCCTCTATTCCCAACAAAATAGGAATGAGCACCCAAGGAAAAGGTAATGCAGATATCTGATACTCCAGCACCATCAATACGATGTATCCCAAAAACACCAAGGTTTTACCTAATACATAAATCTTAAATCCTTCCCTACCATTTCGATAGATTCGGTAAGCTCCCATCAAGGTAAGAATGGTTCCGACTAATAACAAAAAATGCCAAGGACCAGATGCTTTAAAAGGATACCACCTGAGATATTCATCCAAAAAATGAAGTTGTAATAGATGGAACAAACATTGAAGTCCAACATAAATATTTCCAATGACGATGGTAAACAAAAGCAATTTTAAGAAGAAAGACTTCCTGATCAATTCATGCATCTACTTTCTTTGTTTAAATTTAATGAGTAAATTTATGGCTAATAATCTATCCACCAAATTATGGCAATCGCAAAACTCTTTAAAGTTAATAAACTAGGCCCTATTGGTTTAGTGGCATCTATTGTATGTTTTGTAGGAATTTTTCTTCCGTGGAAATCTGTTAATATTGTTACTACCGGCAGAACCATTAATGTATTAGCGAATGGCACATTAGAGCCTATTGGATGGATTATGGCCATTTTAATTGTACTTTATGTACTTCTCCTTTTTGCCAACTTCAAATGGAATATTTTGGTAGGAGTGGCAATTCTCATCATGAGCATTTACGAATGGTGGTTGATTAGGGCCGAAGCTGCTGCATCACCGCTTACTTTCTCCGGATATGGCCTCTATGTAATTATGATTAGCGCTGCGGTGATGTCGTTAAGTAAGATCCTGTTATTCAGGAAGAAAAAGACGGATTTAGATAAACCTCCTATCCAACCTTAACATCCATAAATTCGGGTGAAGGTTAAATAGTTTGAAATTATCGTTAATGCCAACATTATTTGTGTTAGGTTTTCTTTTATAATAAGAAAAACCCTCTACATTTGTTGTGCATTAGTCTAACTAATGTCTTTTTCATAAGGTTTAGGTTAGGGTACCTGTGCAAGCAGGACTCAAGAAATCCCCTCCTCAAGAGGGGATTTTCTTTTATAGAAATTTCCGAACAATTATATCCAAATTCTTCTTCAAGTTGCTTTTCCCACTATACGCTTTATCTTAATTGTTTGAAAATAATAAATCTTTGTCGTTTGATTACCCCACGACTTCAGTCGTGGGTTATGACCAACGATGACAAATGATGCTTTTTTTAAAAACAACTAAGGATGCCGCTTCCCTGGACTAGCGGAGGGCTTGTATCGGATCCGCTTACTTCCTATTTTTTCTTTTGAATCAAAGTAGAAAATTGGGCCAACGAATTTTTATACAACTTATCGGCATTGGCTAATGGAGAAAGATTTTGAACTCCTTGCACCATCATTTCTAACAAAGCCACCATATCCTTGGCATCAATCTTTTTAGAAAGTTTACCAGCCTTCTGACCGGCTTGGAGGGTATTGAGGAAAAAGGAATATTTCCATTGATAATGTGTATTTAAACTCGTTTGCGTTTTTTTATTGAGGAGTTTAAATTCGGCATTGGCAAATTTTAATAAGTGGGAGGATGTTTTGTCCTTTATCATATCCGCCAAATAGACATCTAATAATTTGATGGCAGAGGTTCCCTTTTTTTCGAGTTCCAATAAACTGTTTTTTTCTTCCAGCAAAACTTTGGTTAAACAAGTCAGAAATAATTCGTCCTTCCCTTTAAAAGTAGCATACAAACTGCTACGGTTAATTCCGGTAGTATCTACAATTTCTTGAATTCCGGTTGCACTGTAACCGTTTTTTGCAAATAAGGTAGTACAGACTTTTATTACCTGGACTTGATCAAAATCTTTTTCTCTTGGCATAAGGATTCGTTTATAACTTATCAAATATAAAAAAACTGGAACAGTAGTTCCAGTTTTTCATATAAAATTTTCAATTTCACTTATAACAGCCTTTTGATCAATCGTAAACGATGGGTGTATTTTTTCTGCTCTGTTGAATAAATTCCTTCATGATCCAGTTTATCCGTCTTTACACAACCCGACGAATGGGCCACATGATGCGGATCTAATATCACACCTACATGGGTAATTCTCCCCTCCTCATTATCAAAAAATGCCAAATCTCCCGGTAAACTTTCGTTAATGATATGGATGGTGGTACCTTGTTCCGCTTGCATGGAACTATCCCGTTTAATATTCATCCCCAACATCCTATAAATTAATTGAGCAAATCCCGAACAATCCATTCCTAATGGGGTTCTACCTCCCCACATATAAGGTGTATTGTTCAATAACCTCGAATAATAATTTAATTTAATCTCCACGGATGTAAGTTGATTGGAGGAATAATTAGATGCCGTATAGGTTTTACCAAACAAGGTCCATTTATCTTTAGGAATATAAGCACCCATAGGCACATACATGGTATGATTATCTACCTTAATGGTTTGCAATAAACTTTCATTAATTACATAATCCAGTGTATCCTCTAACACATGGTGTTGATTGGCTGCAATCCATGCTTGATATTCATCATGGTGACATTCCACCAATAAAAAATCATTCATCTGATCCAAAACCGTATAGGTTTCACCAAACAAAAGTTGCGTGGTTTGTTGAGATCGATGGGAAGGCTGATCCCTGCAAGGAATTACGGAGTATAAACAAATACCTTTAGTCATGATGGATAGTTTAATGTTCCTAGTTGAGGGTTCAAAATTCCAAGAGAACTTTCAACTTTGTATGAATCAAAATTAAACATGAAATAATGGGGTTCCTTCGATCTGAGATTATATTAAAAACAATAAATTGTTTATAAACGGCTTGCGGCTCGTTTAGAGGCGAAATCCATTTTATTTTTTTAAATAATTATAATCTCATTTCGACCGAAACGAGGCTTTTCGGCGAGTGAAGTGGAGAAATCTATCCCTTAATTACAAAGAGATTTCTCCATTCCTCCGCCTCTGGCGGATCCAGTCGAAATGACAGAAAACCAAAAGATTTAGGGTATAACGGAAAGAGTCGTCCAATTAAAAATACCCATCGAATACTTTCAGTGCCGGACCTATTAAATGAATATTGGTAAATCGTTGTTGATCATCTGTTGTAAATTGTACGGATAAAACGCCCCCCTTGGTTTGAATCTGCTGGGGAAGATTGCCGGTAAAAAGCGAAGAAGCAATGGCTGAAGCAACGACCCCTGTACCACAACTCCAGGTTTCGTCTTCCACTCCCCTTTCGTAAGTACGTACTTTAAGATCATCCCCCACTTTCTGAATAAAATTTACATTAATCCCTTTCTCCTTAAATTGCTCAGAATATCGTATTGAATGTGCTTGTTTGATAATATCTATTCCTTCCACATCATTTACCCTTACCACAAAATGAGGTGAACCGGTATTTAAAACAGCATAAGATTCACGCAGTAACACCTCCTGAACATCCTGCATTTTTAAATTTACCTTAAACCCATCTTTCAAAGGAGTTTCCAAAACAGCTTCATGAATACCATCTACGGCCATAAATTTCAAAATTCCGGTGGGCGATTCTATGCCCAATTGCGCAGCAAAAGCGGCAATACATCTTCCTCCATTACCACACATACTGCTCGGATTCCCATCGGAATTATAATAAACCATTTCGAAATCCAACTCCGGATGATTTTGTAGCAAAATCATTCCATCGGCCCCAATGCCCATTCGTCGATGACATAATTGTGCAATTTCAGGTTGGGATAATTTGGCTAATAAGGGACGGTTATCAATCATTATAAAGTCGTTTCCTGTGCCTTGATATTTGGAGAATTTAATCATGGAATAAATAATACTTGGAATAAAGGTAACAGAAACCAAGTGTTTTAAAAAATTTGATTCGGAATTCCATTTTTACACATCAGTAATAGATCCCTGCCTTCGTTGGGATGCACTTAATGGAAAGAAAATAATGCCTTCATCCAAATTATTTTACTTTTCATTAACTACAATTAACATGGAAAAAAATATGGAATTTTATAAAATTGCGTTATAGTTTTCGTCAAATAGAAAATAGAAAATATAAAAAATGAAATTAGCTATGAACAAGAACATTTCGACTATTCTATCGGCCTTCGCCGGAGGACTGCTATCACTGGGAGCTTATCATTTTTTAGTTCCCTCCAAAAACACAGTTCAACTTATACAACAAGAGGCCCCTGCCCGGTTCACGGATGACTTATTAATTCCTCCGGGAGGTAGCAAAGATTTTGTGGTGCCCAGCGAAAAAACGGTGAATGCCGTGGTACATATTAAAACGGTCGTAAAAAAACAAAACACCGGATATTCCGATCCCTTTGAGCAATTTTTCTTTGGAAATCCATTCAGAGATAATAGACCCCAAATGGGAAGTGGGAGTGGTGTCATTATTTCGGACGATGGTTATATCGTAACCAACAATCATGTAATAGCTGATGCGGACCAAATTGAAGTGACATTGAATGATAAAAGAACCTATAAAGGCAAATTAATTGGTACCGATCCTAATACCGATATTGCGGTTATTAAGATTGATGAAACCGCCATGCCTTTTGTAGCCTTCTCTAATTCCGATGATATTAAAGTAGGAGAATGGGTGCTGGCCGTTGGGAATCCATTTAACTTAACCTCCACAGTAACGGCCGGTATTGTTAGTGCCAAAGGAAGAAACATAGATATTATCCAAAGCAATTATAAAATCGAATCTTTTATTCAAACGGATGCTGCGGTAAATCCTGGTAATAGTGGTGGAGCACTGGTAAATACTAATGGCGAATTGGTGGGAATCAATACAGCCATACAAACCCATACCGGTTCTTTCGAAGGTTATTCATTTGCCATCCCAAGCAACCTAGTAAAAAAAGTAGCGATGGATCTGATAGAATTTGGTACGGTTCAAAGAGGATTATTAGGGGTAAACATCCGGGAAATAGATGCCAGTTTTGCTGATCAAAAAGGGTTGAAACAATTAGAAGGGGTTTGGGTTGAAGGTTCTACACCCGGCAGTGCAGCCGAGGATGCAGGGATCCGTCAGGGAGATGTGATTTTAAAAGTAGGGGAAACCAGCGTGAATACCGTTGCCGGATTGCAAGAACATATCGGCCTTTATCGTCCGGGTGACAAGGTTACCCTTACCATTAAAAGAAATGGAGAACTCAAAGAACTCACCGCTACCTTAAAAAACAAACAGGGGAATACCAATGCCATTAATAAACCAGCTTCGGTAAATGCCTTGTTAGGGGCTACCTTCGAAGAAGCCGATGCGGGGGTTATGGGTACATTGGGATTAAAAAATGGGGTTCAGGTAGCCGAAGTTACCGGAGGAAAATTGAGAAGTGCCGGAGTACGTCCGGGTTTTATTGTTACAGAAATCAATGGGAAGGCGGTAAACAGCCCCGAAGAAATTGATAAATTACTGGAAAGCAGCACCAAAGGATATTATATTATTGGAGGTTTTTACCCCAATGGAGACAAGGTAGTCTATTCTTTTAACTAGTTTTATTAAGCACAAGATTTAGCACGGTAGGCCCCAACGGGCCTGCCGGAGCCTAAATCGAAGCATTTCTGCATATAATAAGCCTAAAAACTTGACATGAATGCTTATTAAGTGTATCTTTGCACTCTTATTTTAGTCTTTACATTAACCTAAAATACCGCGATTAATTATGTCAATGAGGCAATTAAAAATCACCAAATCCATTACCAACCGCGAAAGCCGTTCTTTAGACAAATACTTACAGGAAATCGGAAAAGAGGAGTTGATTACTGCTGAAGAGGAAGTGGATTTAGCCCGTAAAATTAAACAAGGTGATCAAGTTGCCTTAGAGAAATTAACCAGAGCGAACTTACGTTTCGTTGTATCGGTTGCCAAACAATATCAAAATCAAGGATTAACCTTACCTGACCTTATCAACGAAGGTAACTTAGGATTGATTAAAGCTGCACAACGTTTCGATGAAACCCGTGGTTTTAAATTTATCTCCTATGCGGTATGGTGGATTCGTCAAAGTATTTTGCAAGCCATTGCAGAACATTCACGTATTGTACGTTTACCATTGAACCAGGTAGGTTCTTTAAATAAATTGAACAAAGCCTTTTCCAAATTAGAACAGGAATTCGAAAGAGAACCAACAGAAGAAGAATTAGCTTCTATCTTGGATCTTCCAGAAGATAAAGTAAAAGATTCTATCTCTATCAGCGGACGTCATATCTCTATGGATGCTCCCTTGATAAGCGGTGAAGAAAGTACATTATATGATGTAATGGAAAACCGTGATTCTCCAAAAGCAGATAAATCATTGATCATGGAATCTCTACAACAAGAGATTGAAAGAACATTGGATACCTTAAGCGAAAGAGAAAAAGAGATCATCAAATTATATTTCGGTATCGGTATGAATCATGGTTTAACCATTGATGAGATCGGTGAAAAATTTGATTTAACCCGTGAACGTGTTCGTCAGATCAAAGAAAAAGCATTGAAAAGATTACGTCAGAGCACCAGATCTAAATTATTGAGAACTTATCTAGGCTAAGATTATAGATACTATTAAAAAAAGGGGCTGTTGCCCCTTTTTTTATTGTTTCAAATGTATGGTAACGCCTTCCGGAGATGCAAGTATAGAAGCTACATTTGCATATGGAAATAGAAAATAATTCTGTAAAGTTGCCTTCGTATCATCCGTATATCCTTTCACCAGAAAAGTAAGGTCTCTCAGTTCTATAGAAGTTTCGGTAACCTTAAATTGATACCAGGTCCATTTGCTGGTTCCATCATTTAAATAAACATGGATATTATTAATGGCCATATTTTCCATCTTCTCAAATTTAAACTGACCAAAAACTGTCTCAAAGTCTTGTTTCGAAACTTGAGCAAAAACATTCATGGTAAATCCAACCAATATAAGTACAAGTAATCTTTTCATATTTAATTATCCAATGTTGATGATAAACTTAACTTAAATTCTTGAACATCGAAGAGGAATAAAAAAAGCCTTCCCGTTTTATGGAGGAAGGCTTTTTCTAATTCTATATTATGGAATTTTAAACGGCTAATCCGCTTCCATGACAGTTTTTATATTTCTTGCCACTACCACATGGGCAAGGATCATTTCTACCAATCTTATCATCCACTTTTACCGGCTGCGGTTTGGGCCTTTCACGGGTATCCTGATTTTGCGGATTGTTATTTCCACCGGTAGTAGCATCCGTTCTGCTCGTTTGTAATTTAGGCTGTTGGGCCTTCACTGTTGGAGCCTGTTGCACATTATCCGATGGAATAGCGGTCTTCATCAAGAAAGAAATGATATCCTTATTTACTTCATTAATAAAGGCCTGGAACATTTGAAAAGATTCCTGCTTATAAATCAATAAAGGATCTTTTTGTTCGTAAACAGCATTTTGCACGGATGTTTTTAAATCATCCATTTCACGTAAATGTTCTTTCCATCCATTATCGATTAACGAAAGGTTAATTGATTTTTCGATGGCAATCACCAATTCTTTACATTCTGTTTCGAAGGCTTTCTTTAAATTAACTACTACCTGAGTGGCACGTAAACCATCCGTAATAGGCACCACAATATTTTCGTATTGCTGTCCTTGATTTTCATAAACATTTTTTATTACCGGATAAGCTTGCTGAGCAACATGAGTCATCCGGGATTTATAAATTTCTTCGGCTCTCTTTAAAACCAAGTCAACAATCTCCCCTTCCGATTTACTCATAAATTCATCTTCGGTAACCGGAGATTCCATGGAAAATACTTTATATAATTCCACTTCGAAATTTGCGAAATCTCTTTCTTCCAAAAATTGATTCACAATATTTTCTGCCAAATCTTTAATCATATGATCGATGTCAATCGACAATAGATCTCCGAATAAAGCATTTCTTCTTCTTTTATAAATAGCTTCACGCTGCTTATTCATTACATCATCATACTCCAATAATCTCTTACGAATACCAAAGTTATTTTCCTCTACCCTAACCTGTGCTTTCCCGATAGAATTGGTAATCATGGAATGAGAAATTACTTCTCCTTCTTTTAATCCCAACGTATCCATCCATTTACCCAACCTTTCGGAACCGAATAAACGCATTAAATCATCTTCTAAGGATACAAAAAACTGCGATGAACCCGGATCTCCCTGACGACCAGCACGACCTCTTAACTGTCTATCAACACGACGAGATTCGTGACGTTCGGTACCAATAATGGCCAAACCACCCGCATCTTTTACTCCAGGTCCTAATTTAATATCGGTTCCCCTACCCGCCATATTTGTAGCGATGGTTACTGTTCCTGATTTACCAGCTTCAGCAACAACATCTGCTTCCTTCTGGTGTAATTTCGCATTCAATACCTGATGCTTAATTTTTTTCATGGTTAACATTCGGCTCAATAATTCTGAGATCTCTACCGAAGTGGTACCCACCAAAACCGGACGGCCCTGGTTTACATATTCTTCTACCTGATCGATGGTAGCATTATATTTTTCACGTTTGGTTTTATAAACCAAATCGTTCATGTCTTTTCGGGTAATTGGTCGGTTGGTTGGAATCACCACCACATCCAATTTATAAATATCCCAGAACTCTTTGGCTTCCGTTTCGGCAGTACCCGTCATACCAGCCAACTTATTGTACATCCTAAAATAATTCTGCAAAGTAACCGTGGCATAGGTTTGGGTAGCCGCCTCTACTTTTACACTTTCCTTGGCTTCAATAGCCTGATGCAAACCATCACTATATCTTCTACCATCCAAGATACGACCTGTTTGTTCATCTACAATTTTTACTTTACCATCCATCACCACATAGTCCACATCTCTTTCGAAAAGGGCATATGATTTTAATAACTGGTTAATGGTATGTATCCTTTCCGACTTAATACTAAAATCGCGAATCAAATTTTCTTTACGAGCTAACTTTTCCTCTTTCTCTACCTGATCATTTTCTATAACGGCCAATTCAGTAGCTAATTCTGGCAATACAAAGAAACCTGGATCAGAAACGTCAGCACTTAAAAACTCAACACCTTTATCCGTTAAATCAACCGTATTGTTTTTTTCATCAATTACAAATAATAGATCTTTGTCAATCTTATGCATTTCTTTTTGTTGATCCTGCAAATAATAGTTCTCTGTTTTTTGCAGAAGAACTTTCATTCCGGGCTCACTTAAAAATTTAATCAATGCACTATTTTTAGGCAAACCTCTATGAGCTCTAAATAATAATTCGCCCCCCTTTTTCTCATCCTTAGCAGCAATTAATTTTTTTGCTTCTGCCAATTGCAAGTTGATGAATTTTCTTTGCTCAGCAACTAACTTATCTACCTTCGGTTTATAATTTAAATATTCCTGATTTTCACCTTTAGGAGTAGGTCCACTAATGATTAATGGAGTTCTTGCATCATCAATTAAAACTGAATCCACCTCATCCACAATGGCATAATTATGTCCGCGTTGTACCATTTCTTCGGGCACACGAACCATGTTATCACGGAGGTAATCAAACCCAAATTCGTTATTGGTTCCGTAAGTAATATCCGCTAAATAAGCATTTCTGCGCTCTTCACTATTCGGTTGATGCTTATCGATACAATCTACTCTTAAACCATGAAATTCAAACAAGGTTCCCATCCATTCAGAGTCGCGTCGTGCCAAATAATCATTCACTGTAACCACATGCACCCCTTTACCTGGTAAGGCATTTAAATACATAGGTAAAGTACCCACCAAAGTTTTTCCTTCCCCAGTGCTCATCTCGGCAATTTTACCTTGATGCAAAACAGTACCTCCAATTAACTGCACATCATAATGCACCATATCCCACGAAATCTCTGTGCCTGCTGCATCCCATTTATTGGCCCAAAGTGCTTTGTCGCCTTGTATTTTTATATGAGGTTTTTTAACCGATAAGTTTTTATCAAACTCTGTTGCAGTTACCTCAACAAATTCATTTTCTTTAAATCTACGTCCGGTTTCTTTTACCACAGCAAAAGCCTCTGGTAAAATTTCTTCTAAAACCTTTTCAATTTTATCTTTAACCGTTACTTCTAATTTTTGAATGGAATTATAAATTTCCTCTTTTTCACGAGGATCCATTTCTGGATTAGCATGAATCTCTGCCTTTAATTTTTTTATTTCCGATTCTTCTTCATGGATAAAATCATTGATTCGTTTTTTAAACTCAATGGTTTTTCCTCTTAACTGATCGTTGCTAAGAGATTGAAGTTTGTTAAACTCCACATTGGTTTTATCGGCATATGGACTCAATACTTTGCGATCCTTGGCTGCTTTATCTCCAAATAATTTGCCTATAACTTTATTTACTATACTCATTTTTCTTAAACAGTTTCAAGTTGAGCGTTTAAAATTTAAAAATTGAACATTCAACCTAAAACTTTAAACTTTTTTTGAGGGCACTAAAATAAGGCCAAAAACCGAGAAAATGACATATAGACAGTGGATATTTCGTTATTTTTTGTTGCGCCTAACGGGCCTTTCGCTTCATGTCTGCCTTTATAAGGCAATAATTGCAACATGTCAGCCTGGTATGCTTGTCCATTTACACGGCCAGCATGGCAGTTATAAGACTTATAAAGGTAGAGGATATCACTTCAGTGCCCGGGCGGGCTTTGGTTATTTAAGCAAAAGCATAGCTTCCGGCGGCAACCGACCCTTCGATCTTTTTTACCAAGCCTTGTAAAACTTTTCCCGGACCCACCTCAATAAATTCGGTGGCCCCATCGGCTACCATATTGCGAATTGTTTGAGTCCAGCGAACGGGACCCGTCAATTGATTAATCAGGTTTTGTTTGATCGTTTCAGGATCGGTAGAAGGCTGTGCATTGATATTTTGGTACACTGGCCAGTTTGGCGTATTAAAGTTAGTCTGGTGAATGGCCTCCTCCAATTCATGTTGGGCCGGAGCCATAAAAGGTGAATGGAAAGCACCTGCCACATTCAATACCAAAGCTCTTTTCGCCCCGGCTACTTTCATAGCCTCACAGGCAGTATTCACGGCATCCACCCCACCGGAAATCACCAATTGTCCGGGACAATTATAATTAGCCGGCACAACAATGCCTGGCGTTTCTTTACAAACTTTTTCAACCACTTCGTCATCCAGCATCAACACAGCAGCCATGGTGGAAGGTTCCAAATCGCAAGCCTTTTGCATAGCCATAGCACGCTTAGCCACCAACCTTAATCCATCTTCAAAAGATAAACAACCATTTACTACCAAGGCCGAAAATTCGCCCAACGAATGACCCGCAACCATATCTGCTTTTAATTCATCACCGGCAATAATGGCTCTAATAACCGAGTCTAAAAAAATCGCAGGTTGAGTAACCTTCGTTTGTTTTAATTCCTCCTCAGTTCCATTAAACATAATATCGGTAATTCTAAAGCCTAGGATTTCATTGGCTTTTTCAAAAAGTTCTTTAGCAACAGGATTAGAATTGTAAATATCAGACCCCATACCTAAAAATTGAGAACCCTGGCCCGGAAAAATTAATGCCTTCATAGGAAAAAAGTGTTTATGGTTCAAAGTTATTTTTTAATGTTAGAAAAGCAAATTCTAAATCGTTAACTTTCAATTACAAGCCCCCAATTTCACCCACTAATCGTTAACTTTAAACCAATAACCTTTTATGCCAATTTTGCGGATAACAAAGAGATAAACTCTTGTCTGGTGGTTTGTTTCTCGAATTCACCCACAAAGGCGGAGGTAGTAGTCACAGAATTTTGCTTTTGAACCCCTCTCATCTGCATGCATAGGTGATGACATTCCACTACAACTGCTACTCCTAGGGGACTTAGGACTTCATCAATACAATCCCTTATCTCCATGGTTAATCTCTCCTGCACCTGCAACCTGCGAGCAAAAGCATCTACTACCCGAGGTATTTTGGAGAGTCCACAAATTTTGCCATTGGGTATATAAGCGATATGAGCCTTTCCGAAAAAAGGAATCATATGATGTTCACACATGGAGTATAATTCAATGTCTTTCACGATCACCATTTCTTTATAATCCTCATTAAAAATAGCAGATTTTAAAATTTCTTTGGGGTCTACATGATAACCATGAGTTAGATATTGCATGGCTTTCGCAACCCGAAGTGGCGTTTTTTCCAACCCTTCCCTATTGATGTCTTCGCCTAACTCAATGATAATATCTTTATATAAGGAAGTGAGTTTATTAGTAGCTGATTCCGGAAAGTTTTCCATGATTTGGTTGGATTAAATGTTAGCCTTGATATTCCACGAAATTCCTTTCCGTTTCGTATAATCGAATGGTCAAAGAAAATTTAGGGTCGATTTTGGGCCTAATGAGATTAAAAATAACAATACAGATATTTTCGGCTGTTGGATTCAAATTTTTAAATTCGGGTACATCCAAGTTGAGGTTTCTATGATCGAATTTATTTAAAACATACTCCTCCATTAAATCACTGATCACCTTCATGTCTATTACATAGCCGGTTGTAGGATCAGGGACACCTGTTACCTTCACCACTACTTCATAATTATGCCCATGATAATGAGGATTGGCACATTTCCCAAAAATTTTAAAATTGGTAGCATCATCCCATTCAGGGTTAAATAAACGATGGGCAGCATTAAAATGTTCTTTTCTAAAAACGGCAACTTCTCCTTGCTTCATAAATCAAAAATAACTATTCGCCATAGTATTCCACATAAATTCGTGGCGTTTCACAAAGTTTAATACAATGGAGAGTAACTCCTTGTGGAATATGGGGCAATAATTGATGCCAGATTTCGTAAACCAGGTTTTCTGTTGAGCACATTTTACCGGCCATAAATGGTACATCCACATTTAAATTTTTATGATCCAAGGCCTCTACCACATGCTCAAGAATGATTAGACTTAACTTCTTTACATCAAAAAGGAAACCGGTATCCGGATCGGGTTCACCTTTAATGGTAACATAAATATCAAAATTATGTCCATGCCAATTTTCGTTGGCACATTTACCAAATACTTCTATATTCTTTTCCTTGGTCCAGGAAGGATTATATAATTTATGAGCAGCATTAAAATGCTCTTTTCGGGTAAGATAAACTACCATTTGTAAAATTTTGCCAAAGATAGGGCTTTCTTTTGTTATAAAACTGATAAAACTCAACTGTTTCAACTATTTTAGTATTTCCAAAACTGGGATTCTATTACCTTTGAAACTAAATGAGCATTCCAAGGAAATAAATGATGAAATGACCCCGCGAATGCATCAACTTAAATTAAAAAATAAGATAAGTGTCATCAAGAACCATTAGAATAATTGTAATCCTGGTAACCCTTACGCTGGCTGCCCTGGTTTGGCTGCAGATTTATTGGGTACGAAGATCCTATATGCTCACCGACGAACAATTTAATAATAGGGTAAATCTATCCTTAAATTCGGTAGCCAATCAAATCAATTTATATAATAAAGACACCCTGAATATCCTTGATCCGGTGCAGCAAGTTTCCAGCAACTATTTTATTGTTAATGTTGCAGGAACCGCAGATCCAGACCATTTGCAAAACCTGCTGCTTATTGAATTTAATAAATACAATATCAACCTAGATTTTCAATTTGCTGTTTATGATTGTTTTCTGGATTCGGTGCAATGGCGTAGTTATAATATGCGAACCCGAAGCAACCTCGAAAAAATTGAACAAGCCAATTTCCCGAAAATAGAAATGGCTCCTGATAGCCATAAGTTCGCCGTTTATTTTCCCACAAAAAATATTTATATCGCCCGGCAATTAGGGGTAATGATTTATTCCAGTATCGGAATCCTCATTGTTATTGGGTTCTTTGTATACATCGTTTTTGTTATTTTTAAACAAAGGCGATTATCCGAAATGAAGACGGATTTCATCAATAACATGACCCATGAGTTTAAAACGCCCATTGCCACTATTCAGGTAAGTAGTGATGCTTTATTGAGAAGCAATATTTCTACCAATCCGGAGAAGGTTACTACTTATGCAAATATCATTAAAGACGAAACCAACCGATTAAAAGGACAAGTTGAGCAAATCCTAAAGATTGCGATGGTGGACAATATCAAAAATAAGCTCAACAAAGATCCATTCGATTTTAATCAGATGATTCGTGATATTGCCGAGAATATGATGGTTAGGATTGAGAATGCAAAATGCAAACTTGACATCCAATTAGATGCAAAAAACTCAATGGTTTCGGGTGATAGAGATCATTTTGTAAATGTAATTTACAACCTGGTAGATAATGCCCTCAAATATTCCAAAGAAAATCCATACGTCCGAATCAGAACATTTAATAAAAAGAGTAAATTAGTAGTTGAAATAGAAGATCATGGGATTGGTATTCCGAAGGAAGCACAAAAACATATCTTCGAAAAGTTCTTTAGAGTATCCACCGGAAATGTGCACAATGTAAAGGGATTTGGACTTGGGTTAAGCTATGTTAAAGGCATTGTAGAATCCCATAGAGGTAAAATTCATTTACATAGTATACCCGGAAAAGGCACCACCTTTACCATTTATTTAAAAACATACCCTGCATGACAGAAGAGAAAAAAAACATTAACATCCTTTACGTAGAAGATGATATCAACTTAGGATTTGTAGTAAAGGAAGTATTGGAAGAAAAAGGATATACCGTTAAACACTGTGTTGATGGTGATGAGGCAATTCAGAAGTTTGGTTCTGATTCCTTTCATCTTTGTATTTTGGATATCATGCTTCCTAATAAGGATGGATTTGAAGTAGCCGAATTTATTAGAAAAATTGATGCTACAGTTCCTATTATATTTCTATCAGCAAAGTCTTTATCCGATGATAAAATTAAGGGTTTAAAAATTGGAGCAGATGATTATATAACCAAACCATTTTCAACTGAAGAGTTTTTATTAAGGGTTGAAAATCTTTTAAAAAGAACAGGGACTTTAGATAGTGATGGAGACGATAAGGATATATTCCCCGTGGGAAAATACACTTTCAATTATAAAGAGTATTGTTTGATTTTAGGCGATGATATAAAAAGACTTACCGAACGTGAAGCCAATCTATTAAGGTTGTTATGTCTGCATAAAAACCAAATCATTACCCGCGAAATTTTATTAAAATCCGTTTGGGGAAAAGATGATTATTTTACCGGCAGAAGTATGGATGTATTTATTTCGAAGTTACGTAAATACTTAAGTGCAGACGATAATGTAAAGATTCAGGTAGTGCATGGTATTGGTTTTAAAATGATCATTCCTAATTAGGAAGATACTGTTAAGACATAAAAAAAGGGCTAAATAGCCCCTTTTTTATTTTAAATATTTAAGCGATTATTTTAATTCAAAGGACTCCATAAATTTGGTGGTATAAACTCCTTTTCTAAAACTCTCATTTTGCATCAATTGAATATGGAAAGGAATGGTTGTTTTAATTCCTTCAATTACATATTCCTGTAAAGCTCTTAACATGGTATCAATCGCCTCATCACGGGTTTGATGCACAACAATCAGTTTACCAATCATACTATCATAATACGGGGGAATAACGTAACCCGCATAAGCATGTGTATCAACACGTACACCATGCCCTCCTGGAGAATGATAATGGGTAATCTTACCTGGTGATGGTCTAAAGTCGTTGTAAGGATCCTCGGCATTGATGCGACATTCGATGGCACACATTTGAGGAATATAATTTTTTCCGGAGATCGGAATTCCTGCAGCAATTTTTATTTGTTCTTTAATCAGGTCATAATTAATTACCTCTTCCGTAATAGGATGCTCCACCTGAATACGAGTATTCATTTCCATGAAATAGAACTTGCGGTTTTTATCCACCAAAAATTCGATGGTACCCACTCCTTCATAACGAATGGCTTCACCCGCTTTAATGGCGGCTTTACCCATTTCATCGCGTAACTTGTCGGTCATAAAAGGAGAAGGCGTCTCTTCTACCAATTTCTGATTTCTACGTTGAATAGAACAATCTCTTTCGGATAAGTGACAAACTTTTCCAAATTGATCACCGGCAATTTGAATTTCGATATGACGAGGTTCTTCAATAAACTTCTCCATATACATGGCATCATTTCCAAAAGAAGCGGCTGCTTCCTGACGAGCCTTGTCCCAATTTTCTTCCAGTTCTTCTTCCTTCCAAATGATACGCATTCCTTTACCACCGCCACCAGCAGTAGCTTTCATGATAACAGGATAACCAATTTCTTTGGCACTTTTAACGGCATCCGCTAAATCCACCAGCAAATCAGGAGAACCCGGAACACATGGAACACCAGCTTTTAACATGGTAGCCTTTGCATTGGATTTATCACCCATGGCATCAATCATTTCAGGTGTTGGCCCAATAAATTTAATCCCATGTTCAGCACAAATTCTGGAGAACTTAGAATTTTCAGATAAGAAACCATAACCCGGATGAATGGCATCTGCATTGGTAATTTCGGCAGCCGAAATAATATTCGCCATATTCAAATAAGATTCCTTACTAGAAGGTGGACCTATACAAACTGCCTCATCAGCAAAACGAACATGTAAACTATCTCTGTCTGCTGTTGAATACACAGCAACTGTTCTTATGCCCATCTCTTTGCAGGTGCGAATAACACGCAGAGCAATTTCGCCTCTATTGGCGATTAATATTTTTTTAAACATACTGTATCAGCTGTTAAATTAAAAACAAGTTCTGCCTAAATTAAGCAGGATCGATCAAAAATAATGGTTGATCATATTCTACCGGAGATGCATCATCTACAAGTATTTTTACAATTTTTCCAGAGATTTCAGACTCGATATCATTAAATAACTTCATTGCCTCAATGATACAAAGCACTTTACCCGGCTTGATCTCATCTCCAACATTCACCAATAATGGTTTATCAGGAGATTGACGACGATAAAAAGTTCCAATCATTGGAGATTTAATAGTGATATACTTTGAATCATCACCAACACTTGTTACCGGCGGAGTATTGGTATTGGCGGATGTATTGGTTTGCTGAACAACAGGAGTTTGAACCTGTGGAGCAGAAACTACTTGTTGGGTTACTGCGGGTGCTTGCACATAAGCCACTTCCTTGGCGGTGCATATTCTAATTTTTACACCTTTGGTTTCTAATTCAACTTCAGAAACGCCGCTTTTCGCAACAAACTTAATAAGGTCTTGAATTTCTTTAATATCCATAATTTTGGGGCTTTAAACCAGGCTTCAAAAGTAGATAAATTACAATACGATCCTCTTATTTTATTAACAAAATCATTAAAAAATGGTCAAAATGAACCTAAATCGACTGATTTTGAGGCTAAAATGGGCGAAAATCTTATTTCTTACCTGTAAAGAAAGCTTTGATTGGAATTTTAACTCCGGACTTCCACATACCAAAAGCAGCACTGGTAAAAAAGGTAACCATGGCAT
>JBEIQI010000236.1:0-5006 GCA_040376605.1 Flavobacteriales bacterium
GCTTTATCTTTTAAAAGAGCCATGAAGCAAGAAGCAAGACGGGGTCTTGGCTCTTGCTTCTTGTAGCTGACAACGAAGCGATCTTGGCTCTTTTAAAAGGATGCCGCTTCCATCCCTGCCCGGATCGCGAATGCAGGAAAGTTTTTTGTATTCAAGAATCTTTCTTTTAGTTTTGTGCTTTCATCCTCGGGGTGTCCGCCAAAGTCGGACTGAGATTATACCCGTTAAACCTGATCCGGTTAGTACCGGCGTAGGGAAGGCAATATTCAAAGGCTGATTCAGCCAATTCCGGGGAAAACATTTTTTAAATTAAGTAAGATGAAAAAAATATTTTTTCTCCTCCTGTTTGGTATCATTACTAATCTATTTGCGCAAAACGAAGTAAAGCTAAGGGTGTACGATGCCTTAACCATGGAACCTTTATCCCATGTATCTCTCGTTGCCGAAAACTCACAAATGACGGCTATTTCCGATTATGATGGCAGCATCGTTTTGCAATCTCTTAAAGAAGGCACCTCCCTTAAATTCAGTCATATTGGTTACGAGGATTATTTCCATATCTATTCTATAGGTACCAATCCTGAATTAACAGCAGGAGAATTAAAAATCATGATGATTAAAAAAACCTATCAGGCACCGGAGTTTACGGTAAGTTCAGTAAGAGCCAATACCACCAGTCCCATTGCACAAACCAATTTAACCAAGGAGGATTTAGATAAAAAGAATTTAGGACAGGATCTCCCCATTTTATTAGATCAAACCCCCTCCGTGGTAGTGAATAGTGATGCAGGCAATGGGGTAGGGTACACCGGAATTAGAATTAGAGGAACCGATATTACCCGTATCAATGTAACATTTAATGGGGTGCCGGTAAACGATCCGGAATCACAAGGCGTATTTTGGGTCAACTTTCCGGATATCGCCAGTTCCGTCAATTCATTACAAATACAGCGGGGTGTAGGAACTTCCAATAATGGATCAGGATCATTTGGGGCCAGTGTAAATATTTCGACCAACGAATTAAATCCAAAACCATTTGCACGAATCTCCTCCAGCGTTGGGTTCTTTAATACCTTTAAAAATACTGCCGAAATCAATACCGGTTTAATTGGTAAACGATTTGCTTTTTATGGTCGGTTATCCAAATTAACCAGCGATGGATATATAGATAGAGGCTGGAGCGATCTCAAATCTTTTTATGTAAGCGGAGGTTATTATGGAAAATCAACCGTGGTTAAACTCAATATTTTTTCGGGCAAAGAAGCCACCTATCAATCGTGGAATGGAGTAGAAGAATCCATCATGGATACCAACAGAACGTTCAACGTATCCGGCACCGATTATTTTCAAAAAGCCGTACCCTATAAAAATCAAACCGACAATTATCAGCAGGATTATTATCAACTATTTGTGAACCAACAAGCAGGTAAATTTTTTAATATCAATCTAGCGTTATTCTATACCAGAGGCAGAGGATATTACGAAGAATATAAGGTAGGTCAAACCCTGGCGAATTATAACATTGCACCTGCTATTATCGGAACCGATACAGCTTTTAGTTCCGATTTGGTTCGTCAGCTATGGTTAGATAATCATTATTATGGATTTAATGCCGGGCTTCGTTATACCAAAAAGAAATTGGATATTACTTTGAGCGGAGGTTTTTATAAATACGATGCGGCCCATTATGGCAAAGTTATTTGGGCTCAGTTTACGGGTGATAGCGATCCGGATAAAAGATATTACGATAGAACGGCCGTAAAAATGGATGGACATGTATTTATAAAAGCAGAATATGAAATCGTCTCCGGATTAAAAGTATTTGGAGATGTTCAATACCGGGCGGTAGATTATACCATCAATGGTTTCAGGGATAATCCCGGAATATTTATCCATGATGTTTTTCATTTTGTAAATCCCAAGGTAGGGGTTAGTTATGATGTAAATGCATCACATCGGGTATATGGATACTTTGGAATGGCGAGCCATGAACCCAACAGAGGAGATTATGAAACCGGAATCAATCAAAAACCCTTACCGGAAACCTTGCGGGATTTTGAGGCAGGTTATCGTTTTAAACATCGTATTGTGCAGGCCAGCATCAACGGATTTTTTATGGATTATACCAACCAACTCATCAACACAGGTAAATTAAATGATGTAGGTGCCTATACCCGAACCAATGTAGCCAGCAGTTACCGGGCAGGATTTGAAATTGAAGCCGGATTTCAAATTCTTAAGAACCTTACCCTCCAGTTAAACTTTACCTATTCCCGAAATAGAATTGCCAACTTTACTGAGTATTACGATAATTACGATACAGGCTTGCAGGATTCTATTGTGCATGGAGAAACCGATATTTCATATTCTCCGGATGCAATAGGAGGATTTACCATATCATATTCACCGCTAAAAAATTTATTTTTCGATTTAACAGGGAAATTGGTGAGTCAACAATTTTTAGATAATACATCAAATGCCAATCGAATATTAAAACCCTTTTTTACCAATGATTTTAGGGTAAGATACAGTGTAATGATTAAAAAATTAGTGAAGATTGATTTAAATGTGGTGGTGAATAATTTCACGAATCGAATGTATGAACCCAATGGATATACCTATAGTTATGTATATGGGGGTGCATTAACCACCTCCAATAATTATTATCCCATGGCGGGAATCAATGTGATGGGCGGTATTGTAGTTACCGTGGGGGATTTGAAATAGGAGGTTACTGCCGAAGTAATGTCACTTTGGTGTAAGTTAAATCCCGTAGGGATGCCATTATGGTAGTGCCGTAGGCACGACAAATAGCATCATCAACCAATCCCGTAGGGATGACATTTTGATTTAAAACCTCAATCAAAAAACTCGAATAAATAATTTGGATCGTAAACCATTTCGAATTCTTCTAACATTTCCGTGTATTCTTCTTTAAATGATTTTTTTCGATGATGTTCTTCTTGATTCATGATATAATTGATCACCGTATTTCTTTGACTTTTTGCATAGGAAAAGGCTCCATAACCTTCTTGCCATTGAAATTTGCCTTTAATAAAATTTTGTTCATTGATCCATTTGGAGCTATTGGCCTTAATGATTCTCATAAAATCTGATACGTTGGTTGTAACAGGTAAACCAAAAAATATATGTACATGGTCTTTCCATCCTCCAACAGCAAGTGATTTAGCACCAAGATTCGTAATAATTCCTGTTATATATTTATGTAGATCATCTCGCCATTCCTTGTTGATTATATTTTGCCGATGTTTAACAACGAACACGGCATGGATACTAATTTGGGTGTAAGTATTAGCCATTTTTAAATTTTTTTTGTTAGAAAATTTGTCAAATTACATTCGACTTAACATACGATATTTATGAAAAACTTCCAAATGTCGCCCCTATGGGGCTTTACTGATTCTGTTCGCCAAACCTCACCCCAATTTCATCCCTCTGGGATTCATAAAAAAAAATAATCCTATGAGATTGAACATAATCCCGTTGGGATGCCATTGTGGTAGTGCCGTAGGCACGACAGATAGCATCATTAGCCAATCCCGTAGGGATGACATTTTGATGAAAAAGTACAAACACCTTTGTCAGAAAATCCCGTAGGGATGACATTTTGATGAAAAGGACAAACACCTTTGTCAGAAAATCCCGTAGGGATGACATTTTGATATAAAGTTAATAGACGAAATTAATGAGCGGTCTAGTGGCTTCAAGCAAGGCTTTTTGCATTTGAACAATATCCTAGCATTGCTTAAGTTTATTATCTTTACAATAAGTTCAGGCATATTTTGGATAAAATACAAATACAGGATATTAGCAAGCTGGCAAGTTTTGAAATGCTGGCCAAACAGGTAGTGGAAGGATTTATAACCGGTCTGCACCGAAGTCCGTTTCATGGATTTTCTGTTGAATTTGCCGAACATCGTCAATATAATTCCGGTGAATCAACCCGATTTATCGATTGGAAATTATATGCTCGTACCGAAAAACTTTTTGTAAAACGATTCGAGGAGGAAACAAATTTAAGGTGCCATATTATTATGGATACCTCTACCTCCATGTTTTTTCCTGTAAAGGAGGATAAAATATCCCCTGCAAAAAATAAGGCTACCTTTTCTGCTTTTGCTGCTGCGGCTTTAACAGAGTTAATGAGGAAACAAAGAGATGCTTTTGGTTTAACCACCATCGATTCTGAAATACATTTTCATTCGCCTGATAAAAGTTCGGTATTACATCAGCGACATTTGTTTAATGAGTTAGAAAAGCTTACCCACGAAAAGTCCTATACTCAAAAAAGAAATACTTCTTTAAGTAAACTCATACATCAATTAGCGGATATGTTACATAGACGATCCTTGGTGGTGCTATTTACCGATATGTTCTCTAATGCCCTCAATAGCGAGGATTTGGAGAAAGAAAAGGAGTCGTTATTTTCTGCCTTGCAGCATCTAAAACATAACAGGCATGAAGTAATTTTATTTCATGTGCATGATAGTAAACTAGAACAGAATTTCGAATTTGATAACCGTCCTTATCGTTTTGTGGATTTAGAAAGTGGGGCAGAAATTAAATTAAATCCATTGCAAATTAAGGAGCAATATACCGAAGCCATGTCGAAATATATTGCAGAAGTGAAACTAAAGGCTGCTCAATATAAAATTGATTTTATGGAAGCAGATATTAACGAAGGATTCGAGCAAATTCTATGGAACTATCTGGTAAAGCGAAGCAAGCTTTATTAACGAAGATTTCGATCTAAAAATTCCTGAAATATATCGTACATGGCCAGGTCGTTATGTTGACCTTGTTCCACCACAATAAATTCATCCGTGTCTTTTAATATCCTTTGGAGTTTGGAACTCGATTTTTTGGGGACTACCAAATCTTTACATGCTGCAATAATATGGATAGAACAATGGGCTCTCTTTAAATATTTGTGATTTTTAAATGAATATTTAAAACGAAACAATCGTGGTAATAATTTATAATAC
>JBEIQI010000074.1:0-11988 GCA_040376605.1 Flavobacteriales bacterium
ATAATAAGTGGCTGTATCCTTTAATTTTCTAAAATCCCAAATTAAATTTTCACCAACCAAACTAGTATCAACGGACGCTGGATTTTTAATAAATTTAAAAGTGTACATTTCTCCGGGGGATGGAATACTTCGAGTAGTGATTGAAGGGGATTGGGCATACTGAAAATTATAAATCCCAGCAAGAAATAAAATGATTAAGAAAGCAATACGCATAGGTAAATATTTTTGTAAATCTAACAATCCCTTAAGAACTAAGGGTGAACAAAAATGAGGATCTATCAGAAAAAATCGGGAATTATTTGAATAATTCAATAAGAAGTACCTGAATTACTCCAACTAAAAAGCCCAAAACGGCTCCACTCCATTCAATAAATTTGAATTCTTTTTTTAGAATACCATTAATTAAATTCTCCAATTTATCTGGTGGTAAGGCCGATACCTTTTGGGCAATCATCTCTTCCACCTTTAAAGTTTTATCCAAATCAGCCATTACCCTGGTTATTACCTCCGGGGCCATTACATCAATCTCCTTTAATAAATCATGCTTTATCTTTTCGCGACTTCTTTTTCCAAAAAAAATGGAAGTAATAGGATACTTCTGTGGAAAATCATATTGCAAATAATAATCGATTCTTTCTTCTACAAAGGCTATTAGGCCATCAATATTATCAGGATGTAAAACCTTTTCACGAATATCATGTGAAGTAAGTAACTCATCAGCTACCATTTTGCCAATGCTGGCAGCTAGCTTATCTTGTCTTTTGGGGAATATACCTTGCAATTTAACGATGCCTAAATTGATCGGTTTGACTGGTTTAAAGAGCATTTTTACGGCTACCCAGTTGGTAAACCAACCAATTAGCCCAGTCATTACAGGAGTTAAATAAATAAAGATTTCGGAAATGCTCATTTGATAAATGAATAATTATGTCAAAGATAGAAGGACTATTATATCATTGATGTAATTAATGGGACATTGTGCATAAAATGCTGGAAATATTGAAGAACCTAAGAGTAATTCTTGCAATTACCCCAATACTTTCTACATTTGGCTGTAAAATTAAATTTCAGGTAGCACATGAGAAATTGGCTCATTAAATTCTTTTTTAAAATTACAAAGAAGTTTATTTATCGCCATGACTATACGCCTGATAAGTACAGAAAAGGAATGGATTTCTTTACCTCCTTTTTACGACAACCTAAAAATGTTAAATTTGAAATTGAAATGGTGGATCATATGGATGCACTATGGATTCGCCCCAATAATATAGATAATGATAGTGTTATACTTTACCTTCATGGTGGTGGATATGGCATGGGATCTATTAAATCTCATAAAAAACTAGCGGCAAGAATTGCCCGAGCCGCTAAAACTCAATGTATCATTATTGAATATAGATTAGCTCCTGAACATCCATTTCCTGCAGCACTGGAAGATGCCATTTCAGCCTATAAATGGCTGCTGGAAAAAGGCTTTAAACACGAGAAAATTGCAATTGGTGGGGATTCTGCTGGAGGTGGATTAACCATTGCAACTTTAATTAAAGCGCGAATGGAAGGCTTACCTCAACCTTTAGCTGCCTTTTGTATGTCGCCTTGGGTTGATTTAGAGGCGAGTAGTGTAGAAATTCCCGGATACCAAATTTATGACCCATTTATTGATTCCGAAAGTGTTAAAATATGGGGCAAAAGATATGCAGGCAATGATATTGTTAATCCTTTAGCATCTCCAATTCATGCCGATTTAACTGGGATCGCTCCTCTTTTAATTCAAATAGGAACCTCCGAAATATTGTTATTTGAGAATAGGGCATTTTACGAAAAGGCTTTAAAATCAGGGGTGGATATTCAATTTGAAGAATATAAGGACATGGTCCATGTATTTCAAACCTTCGGCGGTTTTTTACCTCAAGCAGACCAGGCAATTGAATCCATAGGGCTCTTTATCCTGAATAAAGCTCAATCTAGCAAATCACATAACCCAACACAAGGCATTAATACCACCTCTGCTTGATTCTTTGCTAGAGGCAAAACTTTCTATCATTTATTTCCTACTCAATATTTTTTTTATGACCTTTAGGGAAATTTAACCTGTTTAGTGTGATGAAGAGAATTATAAAATTCCTGTTTTTTGCAAGCCTTACAGGGTTCTTCGTATATGTTTTAGAATTTGGAATCAAAGTGGCTAATAAACCCATTCCTCCTATCGGGAAATTAACTCATCCTAATTGGGGTTATTTATTTAATGCCGCTAATCCAGATCCAGGAATTGACCAGACATTTAAATTGAATGGCGTAAAAGATGAGGTTACCGTTGTTTATGACGATCGATTAGTCCCTCATATTTATGCAAAGAATGAATATGACCTCTTTTTTGCCCAAGGATACATCACTGCCCAACATCGACTTTGGCAAATGGATCTTCAGATCAGGGTTGCCGCAGGTAGGTTATCGGAAATTTTAGGAACCGCTACGCTACCTATCGACATGAATAATAGAAACAAGGGACTAGCTTGGGCAGCAGAAAATTCTGTAAAAGTTTTTGAAAATGATCCGGTTACTAAACCTATTTTGGATGCATACACTGCAGGGGTAAATGCATATATTGAACAACTTAGTTATAAAGAACTTCCGTTAGAATATAAAATTCTAAATTATAAACCCGAGAAGTGGAATACTTTTAAATCCGCCCTATTGCTTAAATACATGGGAGATATGTTGACTGGCAGGTCTACCGATATCCCATTAACTAATGCGTTAAATAAATTAGGACAAGATTATGTTAACCTACTTTATCCGGATTTTAATATTGCAGATAGCATTATTTCCCCAATTATTCCAAGAGGAACTGAATATGCTCCTGCAACGGTTGCTCCAGATACACCTGCAACCATTGGTCTTTATAATGATGTTGCTCCTTACACAAATGAGAAATATATTGATGGTATAGGTTCGAATAATTGGGCTGTAAGTGGAGCTAAAACAAAATCCGGGAAACCTATTTTATGTAATGATCCTCATTTGGGACTTAATTTACCTTCCATTTGGTTCGAAATGCAATTAAATGCTCCCGGCTATAATACATATGGTGTAACCATTCCGGGCTCTCCTGCCATTATCATTGGGTTTAATGATAGTATTAGCTGGGGTGTTACAAACGGTACTCAAGATGTGTTGGATTATTATAAAGTAAAATTTAAAGATGGTTCGAAGAAGGAATATTTTTTCGATGATAAATGGATGCCAACCACCATTCGGGTTGAAGAAATAAAAGTTAAGGGGGGGAAAACAAGAATTGATTCAACCATCTTTACACATTACGGTCCGGTTATCCGAAATGTATTTAAAAGTGATACCATGGCCTCCGACCTGGCTATTAGATGGAGTGTACATGATCCATCCAATGAGTTAAAAACATTTGTATTATTAAATCGTGCCCACAACTATGATCAATATGTGGATGCTATTCAACATTTCGAAAGTCCCGGACAAAATTTCATTTTTGCCTCGGTAAGTGGAGATATTGCCATTTGGCATCAGGGTAAATATCCCGTTCGATTTAATCAAATGGGTAAATACATAATGGATGGAACACACAAAATCTATCAATGGAATAAATTCATTCCGCAAAATGAAAATCCACATGTAAAAAATCCATCAAGGAATTTTGTTAGTTCAGCCAACCAACACCCAACGGATGCCAATTGGCCTTACTATTATTATGGAAGATTTGAGCATTATAGAAATAGAAGAATTAATGGTGTTCTAGATCAACTTGATAGCATCACCGTTGAGGACATGATGAAGCTACAAAATGATTGTTTTAATTTACAAGCCGAAGAAAGTTTACCCTGGATGTTAGCTGCATTAGACAGTTCTACTATTAAGCCTGATAATAGAAAATATTTTACAGCACTTCGCAATTGGAAGTATATCAGCGATCCTAATAGTTTGGGAGCAGTAGTATATGAAGCATGGTTTAAACAATTTGCGAATTCCGTATGGGATGAATTAGCATCCGCTATTCCCAATCAATTTGAAACACCACAAGCATATACCCTCATTGGACTTCTTAAAAAATATCCAAATCACCCCATGTTTGATAATAAATTCTCAAACAAAACAGAAACCGCCAAAGACTTACTTATCGAATCATTTAATTCTATTTGTGTTGAACTAAGGAATTGGGAAACAAAATCCAAAAACACTGAACTTACTTGGTCAAATTATAAAGGCACCTCCGTTCAGCACATGGCTCGCATTGCCCCTTTTAGCGTTTATAATATTCAAATTGGCGGTAATGCCAATATGGTGAATGCCGCAAGTGATAGATGGGGTCCATCGTGGAGAATGATTGTAAGTATGGAAGATGGTATCAAAGCATATGGAGTTTACCCAGGAGGACAATCAGGGAATCCCGCAAGTAAGTATTATATCCATGGTCTTGAAAAATGGACCAATGGAGAATACTTCGAACTTAATTTCTGGAAAACAAAAGAAATCGCCATTGGCAAAAAAATGAGTATTCAAATTTTAAATAAAAACTAATATGAAATTTGTAATCAAACTATTACTAATTGGCATCATCACATTTTTCTTATTGAAATTTACCCCATGGTGGATGATTGTTGTAGTTCCATTCTTGATAAATATGGTTATCAAAACAAAAGGTTCTGGCGCATTTTTTACCTCATTTTTAGGAATATTGCTGGCTTGGTTTGTGGCTAGTTATAATTTATATTCACATGGTGCCGAAATTTTTACAGCTAAAATGGCGCGATTATTCTCGCTTCCTGTTAATGGAATCGTATTTCTTTTAATTACAAGCACATTAATGGGACTGGTAGGCGCTTTGGCTGGATTTACCGGAAACTCGTTGCGAAATATTATTATTAAGCCAAAAGATAAAACCAAAAACAGATATGGAAGGCCTGATTACAGTAGGTATTCCAGATAGTTTATTGTTTGCTTTTATAACGTTTATAAAAAAATCCAATAATTAATACAACCATTAAGGTAGTTACGGATGAAAGACCAAAAATCACCTCAGGGGAATTAAGTTGGCCATAATCCAATAAAGACATTACTATACCTTTCATGATTCAATTGTATTTGAACCATCGAATATAACACAACTTGGATAAATTTTAAAGAATAGTTGGCAAAACTCTAAAAAAATACAATTTTTACAAAGTTATGGCTGGAAACATTTTTGGACATTTATTGCAACTTACTACATTCGGCGAATCTCATGGTCCGGCAATCGGAGGAATCCTTACCGGACTTCCAGCAGGAATGTCCATCGATGAAACAGAAATTCAAAATGAATTAGCCAGAAGAAAACCCGGCCAAAGCATTATCACTACTGAAAGAAAAGAGGAAGATGAAGTTCAATTTCTATCAGGAATATTTGAACAGAAAAGCACCGGAACTCCCATTGGATTTATGATTCAAAATAAAGATCATAAAAGTGCCGATTATGATGAACTGAAAAATATTTTAAGACCTTCTCATGCCGATTATACCTACCAGTCTAAATATGGAAATAGAGATCATCGAGGCAGTGGAAGAGCTTCCGCCAGAGAAACGGCATGCAGAGTAGTGGCAGGAGCAATAGCCAAACAGTTTCTTGGTTTACAAAAAATTAAAATTGTAGCCTACGTTTCTCAAGTTGCCAATATTAAACTGGAAAAAACATACGATCAACTTAACTTAAATCAGGTGGATGAATCTATGGTAAGATGTCCTGATCCTGAAATTTCCGAACAAATGATCGCTGTTATTCAGCAAGCAAAAAATGAAGGAGACTCGGTAGGAGGAATTATTACATGTGTTATTCAGAATGTACCGGTAGGATTAGGGGAACCGGTGTTTAATAAACTTCATGCAGATTTGGGCCATGCCATGCTGGGAATTAATGCGGTTAAAGGATTTGAATATGGACTTGGTTTTGACGAGGTGACTAAAAAAGGAAGTGAAGTAAATGATGAATTTCAGGAAAAGGATGGCAAAATAATTACCAAAACAAATTATAGTGGTGGCATTCAAGGTGGAATAAGCAATGGAATGGATATATATTTTAGAGTTGCATTTAAACCCATCTCAACCATAAAAAAAACACAACGAACCCTAAGTACAGATGGTGACAGTATCCTATTTGAAGCAGAAGGTCGTCATGATCCCTGCGTATTACCCAGAGCAGTTCCCATTGTAGAAGCCATGGCCGCCTTGGTACTTGCTGATCACTCATTATTGAATAGAACCTGCCAATTATGAAAAAAGAAACGATTGTAAATATTATCTATATCACATTATTTGCCTTGGTAGGTTTATTTCTTTACCTGCCATCTCAAATGCCAAGTGTGGATCCCATCGTGTTCATGTCTCTGCGCTTGGCGACCTTAGGGGTTTTATTATATTTCACTATCACCAAAAAAAAATTATCCTTATGGATATTCTTTGCTATGCTTTGTGGTGTAGAAGTTGGCTTAGATTTTCCGGCACTTGCTTTGGAAACCGAACGCTTCGGTAAAATATTTCTTAGACTAATTAAAACCCTCGTGGCTCCTTTAATATTCGCCACCCTGGTTGTTGGTATTGCAGGCCATAGTAATCTTAAGCAAGTGGGCCGAATGGGTTTAAAAAGTATTATATACTTTGAATTAGTAACTACCGTAGCACTTTTTATCGGACTTGCGGCCATTAATATTTCTAAAGCAGGGGTTGGTGTTCATGTGGAAGCAAGAGATGGAGATATTAAAAAGTCTACAGAGCTGATGGAACAAACCAAAGTTCATAAAGATCATTTTGTAGATATATTTCCCGAAAATATCGCCAAATCCATCCATGAAAATCAAATCCTACAAATCGTAGTTTTCAGTATCATTTTTGCCATAGGTCTAAGCCTGGTTAAAAATGCACATCATAAAGAAACCATGCTCAAGTTCTGCGAAAGTTTATCGGAGGTCATGTTCAAATTTACGGACATCGTCATGTATCTGGCTCCCGTGGCAGTTTTTGGCGCATTGGCCAGTACCATAGCCAAGTCGGGTTTAGATATTCTGGTAAACTTGTTGCAACTTGTAGGGACGCTTTATGTGGCTTTAATTGTATTTGTCTTAGGTGTTTTGTTACCAATTGCCTTATTGGCGCGAATTAATATTCGCCGATTTATCAAGCATGTTTCAGAACCATTTTCATTAGCATTTGCAACCGCCAGCAGCGAGGCTGCCCTTCCAAAAGCTTTAGAGAAAATGGAAAAATTTGGTGTGCCTCGCAAAATTGCATCATTCGTAATCCCAACGGGTTATAGTTTTAATCTGGATGGTACCACCTTATACCTTTCTTTAGCTTCTGTTTTTGTAGCACAAATGTGTGGTGTTGATCTTACCATTGGACAACAAATTACCATGTGTTTAATATTAATGTTAACTAGTAAAGGTGTTGCTGGAGTTCGTGGTGCATCCTTTGTAATATTAGCCACAACAGTAGCCTCATTAGGTCTTGATCCTGCCAAAGCAAGCGTAATATTAGCCATAGATGCCTTAATGGACATGGCACGAACCTCGGTGAATGTTTTAGGCAATTGTTTAGCAACCGCGGTTATTGCACGAAGTGAAGGAGAGCTTATAGACGAACCTGAATTGGCAAAATAAGCTTCTAAATAAGTGAAGCGGGTTACCATAATACTTCTAACATTATCGATTATTCACCTGGCAAGTGCTCAGCTAAGGATAAGCCTCATAGCTAATAAATTTTTACTAGAGAATGCTTGCTCAAAAATGGCTATTGAGGATGCAAAAAAATTATTCAGCCAAAATACCAGTTGCATTTTTTCTGAAACCGATACATCGGCCGATATTGTACTCAAACTCCCAACCCAATTATTGCAAACCCTTGTAGCGGACGATTCATACCAATGGAAGAAAAACAATCAGACCTGGAATTTAAGTACTGCTTCCATTAAGGGTGTCGCCAATGGCATTTATGGAATCATGCAGGAAATATTGGGATTTAAATTTTATCATCCTCGCGAGATGATCATTCCCAATTATGCAACTTATCAGATTCCTGAAATTAATCACTTCCAAGGTCAACCCGCCTTTGATAACATTGGATTTCATTTACATACCATGCATCCTATTGAGCTTACCGAAGATCTATTGGACGAAAAAAGAAAAGGAGGAATCAATCGGATCTTTGAATATATCGATTGGTTGGCCCGAAACGGACAAAACTATTTTGAATTCAATGTACTCGAATCAATAGATTTAGAATCATGGATACATCATGCAAAAAAGATCAGTGATTATTCACACCAACGAGGTATAAGATGCGGATTGGATCTTTCCCTCCATATGCTTCAGCAAAAAGCATTTCAATTATACGAAGCACCTCCATATAAATTTGGCAACATCCAAAAGCAAATACAATATAATGTAGGATTTTTAATTTAACACCGATGTTGTAAATAACTCATTTTCAATAATAAAAACTCGTACAAACGACATTTAAACGATTACACTCGAACGTAAATACTTAAAATACGAATAAAATTTGGAGGTCGCCACACCTTTGCACTGTCGATTCGAAAAAACAATGCTAGCTAACATCGGTCGATTAGAATTATAAACGAGGAACGCTCCTCATAACAAACAATCAAACTTTTAAATTAATTATTATGAAATCATCTTTGAAAAACAGCGTACGTATTATTGGCAACTTAGGTATGAATCCTGAAATTAAATCTTTTGGCAACGAGCAAAAGTTAGCTAAGTTCTCAGTGGCCACCACCGAAACTTTTAAAAATGCCAGTGGCGAAAAAGAAAAAATAACCCAATGGCATAATGTAGTGGTATGGGGTAAACTTGCCTCCGTAGTAGAAAAATACATGCAAAAAGGTCAAATGATTGCCCTTGAAGGACAACTTACCAATAGAAGTTATACCGATAAATCTGGTAACAAAAGATACATCACGGAAATTAATGCCAATCAAATTCAAATGCTGGCAAAAAAAGCTTCTTAAGCATTTTTAAACTCAAGCGCACCGTTAGCGCATAATCTAACTCAATATATTTTCACGGCCATGAGAACAATTCTTGTGGCCGTTTTTTTTATTGTGATCGAAAAAAATTATTTCAAGAATTTAAAATCTAATCCTTTAAAAATAGCATTGGATCCAAGTCCTTCTTCAATTCTTAGCAGTTGATTATACTTAGCGATCCGGTCACTGCGTGATGCAGAACCTGTTTTTATTTGACCTGTTCTAAAAGCAACCGCCAAATCAGCAATGGTTGAATCTTCCGTTTCACCTGATCTATGGCTCATTACAGCACTGTAATTATTTGAATACGCCAGTGCAATAGCGTCGGCTGTTTCAGTTAAACTTCCAATTTGATTTACTTTTACCAATATTGAATTGGCTACAGCTTTATCAATTCCCATTTGCAATCTTTCAGTATTAGTTACAAAAAGATCATCACCAACTAGTTGAACTTTATTTCCAATCTCTTTGGTTAATAAACCCCATCCATCCCAATCATCTTCAGCCATTCCATCTTCTATAGAAACAATTGGATATTTTTTGCACCAATCGCTCCAATAGGAAACCATTTCAGAAGACGTTAGTTTATCCCCAGTTGATTTTTTAAAATGATAAACCTTTTCCTCTGCATTATAATATTCAGAACTGGCTGGATCCAATGCAATCCATATATCTACACCTGGCTTATAACCTGCTTTTTCAATGGCTTCAATCACCATTTTAATAGCATCTTCATTATTTTTAATATCCGGAGCAAATCCACCTTCATCACCTACATTGGTAGATAGGCCTTTAGTTTTTAATACATTTTTTAAATGGTGAAATACTTCTGTGCCCATTCTTAATGACTCACTAAAACTTGGTGCATTGAATGGCATAATCATAAATTCCTGAAAATCTATTCCATTGTCTGCATGACTACCCCCATTCAAAATATTCATCATGGGAACTGGCAACACAGTACCGTTCATTCCCCCAACATAACGATACAAAGGCATTCCAGCTTCAGCAGCCGCTGCTTTCGAAACAGCTAGGCTAACACCTAAAATAGCATTTGCACCAAGATTTGATTTATTGCTGGTTCCATCCATTTCAATTAATTTTCGATCAATTTCTCGCTGATCAAAAATGTAATACCCATTCAACTCTTCATTAATAATGGTATTCACGTTGTTAACGGCCCGTAAAACGCCTTTCCCAAGATAGAGACTCTTATCGTTATCACGCAGCTCCATAGCCTCATGTACACCGGTTGAGGCACCAGAGGGAACCGCAGCACGGCCCATTGTACCATTTTGGGTATATACTTCTACCTCTACAGTAGGATTACCCCTGGAATCAAGGATTTGTCGGGCATTTATTTTAGCAATCAAACTCATACGCGTCTAAATTCGGGTAATTACACCCCATTTTTTAAGGATTAATATAACGCCACGAAAGTACATAATCTTCTATTTTATACATATTAAAACGTCTCAATAAAATAATGTAAGGAAACATCAATAAATTCAAGCATATTTTTGTAAATAACGAAAATAACTATACCTTTGCAGCCCGTTCATAGAAATATAGTGAGCAGATGGCCCGTTCGTCTATCGGTTAGGACTCAAGATTTTCATTCTTGCAAGAGGGGTTCGACTCCCCTACGGGCTACAAATAACAACAATTAACCCTGGTAACAGGATAAAAAGTAAAGTATGGCAAATATTAAGTCAGCAAAAAAAAGAATCAGAAATAGCGAAGCTAAAAGAGATAGAAATCGCTATCAACATAAATCTACCCGTACCGCAATTAAAAATTTGCGATTGGCTAAAGATAAGAAGGAGGCCCAAGAGCTACTTCCTAAAATTACTCAAATGGTAGATAAGTTAGCGAAGAAAAATATCATTCATAAGAATAAAGCTTCTAACTTAAAATCGAAGCTTACGAGGTTTGTAACCACGATGAAATAATTCTGAACAATAAATTTTATTAAACCTTTCATTATGTGAAAGGTTTTTTTTTGCCCTATATATTCGAACACCAATGAATGAATGAATATATATAAGGTATTTTAGAATTTAAGATTACAAGTGAATATAAGAGTATATCAAAAGAATACAATTCATCTTTACACGTGTAAAGAATCAGCATCAAACAGCAACATTGTAATTCGTTAATGGGCAAAGTTCACCATTCAACAGAACAAGTATAAATCATCGGGGTATGGGCAAAAAAAAATCCCCATCTCGCCGAGGCGGATGAGGATTCTTTAAAAGCGGCATCGACATACTCTCCCAGGAGTTACCCCAGTACCATCTGCGCAAGTTGGCTTAACTTCTCTGTTCGGGATGGGAAGAGGTGATCACAACTGCAATAGACACCGAAAAGCGTTAAAACTTTTACAATATAAACAATACAATAAATTACATATTAGCTAGGAAGATACAATTATTTAAACTTTTAATAAAAACTTTGAGCGTAGAAAGTTTTGGGTAATTAGTATTGCTCGGCTTTGATGTTACCACCTTTACACCTACAACCTATCAACGTAGTAGTCTACTACGGCCCTCAAACGAAAACTCATCTTGAAGTTGGCTTCGCGCTTAGATGCTTTCAGCGCTTATCCATTCCAGACATAGATACCCTGCGATGCAGCTGGCGCCACAACAGGTAGACCAGAGGTCTGTCCGACTCGGTCCTCTCGTACTAGAGTCAGGTCTTCTCAATTTTCAACGCCCACCACAGATAGGGACCGAACTGTCTCACGACGTTCTGAACCCAGCTCGCGTGCCACTTTAATCGGCGAACAGCCGAACCCTTGGGACCTTCTCCAGCCCCAGGATGTGACGAGCCGACATCGAGGTGCCAAACCCTCCCGTCGATATGAGCTCTTGGGAAGGATCAGCCTGTTATCCCCAGCGTACCTTTTATCCTATGAGCGATGGCCCTTCCATGCGGAACCA
>JBEIQI010000055.1:0-14321 GCA_040376605.1 Flavobacteriales bacterium
CATGAAAGGTTTAATTAAGCTCTTATTTTATATATTACATTATTTTTAAAGATAATATTTACATATAATACTGTTTTTCAGGTATTTATTCAACAATACATTACATTTTAATATTGAGATTTTTAAGCAAAAAACTCAACCTTGAACAATAAATCCATGAAGCTTTTCTATTTTCGCCCTAAATATTTTACATAACATGCTGCAAATTCAATATTTAAGAGAAAATACCCCAGAGGCCATTGCCCGATTAAAAAAAAGAAATATTGATGCAGAAGAGGCAGTGAATAAAGCACTGGAGTTGGACGAAAAACGACGCAAAGCCCAGCAGGAATCTGACCAACTATTGGCAGAAGTAAATGCTGCATCCAAACAAATTGGAGCTCTTATGCAAGCGGGTAAAAAGGAAGAAGCGGAGGAGGCTAAGGCTAAGGTAACAGCCATTAAAGAAAACATAAAAAGCCTTGAAGTAGCACAAACAGATGCAGAAAATGAGTTAACCCAACATTTATATACCATTCCGAATGCTCCATTTACTTTGGTTCCTGAAGGAAAAGGCGCCGATGATAACCTGGAAATTAAACAATCGGGAACCATTCCAAATTTGGGAGAAAATAATTTACCCCATTGGGAACTTACCTCCAAATACAATTTGATAGATTTTGAATTAGGGGTTAAAATTACAGGTGCCGGCTTCCCGGTATATATTGGCAAGGCTGCCCGATTGCAAAGGGCTTTAATTAATTTTTTTCTGGATCAAAATACCAAAGTGGGTTATACCGAATACCAGGTTCCTCATGTAGTAAACGAAGCAAGTGGCATAGGAACCGGTCAGCTGCCAGATAAAGAAAGTCAGATGTACCATGTTGGATTAGACGATTTATATTTAATCCCAACGGCCGAAGTTCCATTAACCAATTTGTTTAGGGATGAAATTGTAAAAGCGGAAGACCTTCCTATTAAACTTACTGGTTATACCCCTTGTTTTAGAAGAGAAGCCGGATCGTATGGTAAAGATGTAAGAGGATTAAATCGTTTACATCAATTTGATAAAGTTGAAATTGTACAAATCCAACATCCTGATAAAAGTTATGCTGCTTTGGAGGATATGGTAAATCATGTGGCAGGCATTCTGGATAAATTAAAACTGCCTTATAGAATTCTAAGACTTTGCGGTGGGGACATGGGTTTTGCATCAGCTATGACCTATGACTTTGAAGTTTACAGCACTGCTCAACAACGTTGGTTAGAGGTTAGTTCTGTATCTAATTTCGAATCCTTTCAAAGTAATCGACTCAAATTAAGATTTAGAGAGGGAAATGAAAAGCCACAACTGGCCCATACCTTAAATGGTAGTGCGTTGGCTTTACCTAGAATTATGGCCGGGATTTTGGAAAACTATCAAGTTGATGATGGAATTAACATTCCGGAAGTGCTGGTTCCCTATTGCGGATTCGATAAAATATCTTAATCACTAGCAACAGGTTCTGGAATTATTCGTTAATGTGTATATTTACCGTTAGCGCCCCGGATAGAAGCGGTACCCCGCAGCTCAAGGTTTTAACCTTGAGTGAGGAGTATAGCGAATAGCCGGAAATGGCGACACAAAAAATCAAACAATTAAATGATAAAGACCTTATATATAACCCTTTTTATTTTTATTACTTCAATATTTTGTTCTCCTGCCTTTTCCCAAACTTATCAGGAGGAACAGCTTGCCAATGAATATTTGCATAATGGTGAATATGATAAAGCGCTTCCATTCTTTAAAAAGTTCTTCGAAAATGAAGGCAAAAACAAAATTTACTATAAAAATTATGTGGACTGTTTAATTAAAACCGATGATTTAAAAGAAGCCGAAAAAGTAATTAAAGCGCAAGTAAAAGATTACCCCAAAGAACAAACCTATAAAATTGACTTGGGCGAATTTTATAAAAATACCGGGGACACAAAAAAGTCGAAAAATATTTTTGAAGATGCCATTAAAAACTTATCGCCTTATGCCGACCAGGTAGACGAATTGGCCTCCTCCTTTCTATTAATTAATGAGCCTGACTATGCTCTTGAAACTTATTTAAAAGGGAGAAAAATAGTGGGTGACTTACCTACCTTTCATTATAGCATTGCCGAATTATACTTAACAAAAAAGGAGTATGATAAAATGACGGAAGAGCTTTTGAATGTTTTAAAACTTGATCCCTTTGAATTGGAAGCATTAAAAAGTGCCCTGTTAACAATATTAGATGAAAACCCGGAAAGCCCTATCAATATAACCTTTAGAGAAGCGGTGCTAACCGAAATTCAAAAAAATCCTGCAGACGTTACTTATTCTGATTTATTGATTTGGTTAATGCTTCAACAAAAAAATTATGAAGGAGCATTTATTCAAACCAAAGCAATTGATAAAAGATTAAAAGAGGATGGATTAAGAGTGGCTCAACTTTCCAATACCTGTTTAGAAAACCGAAAATATGATATTGCTCTTAAATGTTACGAATATATAATTAGTCTTGGTCCTTCTGGCGTATTTTATTACGATGCCAAAATGAATTATTTAACCACCATGTATAACATGCTCACAGAGGATTTCTCGGCCAGCCAAACTGATTTATTAAATTTAGAAAAAGAATATTTAGGATCCATTGATGAACTTCAAAGTCAGCAAAATTCGGTTCACTTAAGTATTGAATTGGCACACCTGCAAGCATTTTATTTAGGAAAAAAAGATGAAGCCATTATACGACTTAAAGATATTGTGAATAAAACTTCTGGCAAGCCTTTGGAAATTGCAGAAGCCAAATTGGAGTTGGCGGATATCCTGATTTTACAAGGGGATATGTGGGAACCCTCTTTATTATACGGTCAAATTGAAAAAGATTTTAAACAGGATGTTATCGGACAAGAAGCCAAATTTAAAAATGCCAAACTCTCCTTTTATCGATGTGAATTTGAATGGGCTCAAACACAAATGGATGTATTAAAAGCATCCACTACAAAACTTATTTCGAATGATGCCATAGCACTGTCTATATTAATTATGGACATGTCCGGTTTAGATACCACTTATGATGCCTTAGCAACCTATGCCAGGGCGGATTTATATTTCTACCAAAACCAATTTGATTTAAGTATGAAATGTTTAGATTCACTGGAAACCAAATATACCGACCATCCGGTGCTGGATGATGTAAAATATAAAAAAGCAGAAATTGCCTTAAAAAAAGGAGATTATGAAAAAGCTGTAGGTTATTTTAACGAGGTAGTCACGAAATTTGGAACAGATATTTTAGCAGATGATGCCCTATTTAAAATGGGGGATATTTATGAAAGAAAATTAAACAATCCTGAAAAAGCAGGGGAATGTTATAAGGCCATTATTAAAGATCATAAAGACAGTATTTATGTGGTTGAGGCACGTAAAAGATTTAACCAACTTAATGGGGATAAGGTAAATTAGTTTTCTCGAAGTACGAACTTTGCACGAACCTACGAACGTGCTATATTAGGACATAAGAAATATAGAAGCGTTCGTAAAAATTTGTAGTTCGTAGGTTCGTATTTTTTTCGTAGTTCGAGTTAGTTTTCTCTATCCTCAAAAAACCTTTGCATTAAAACTGAAACAGCAAATTGGTCGTGATTCGACACCTCTTTTTTTATCCATCCTTTTAAGGGCTTAAAGGTTTTATTTACCTTAACCGTAACAAACCTGGCATAAATAATTCGATGCGTTAATACATGTTTATATTCCTTAGAAATATGACTAATAGATCCACTTACTTTATGAGTTTTAATTAAATCTTCAATGCCTGATTCATTGGTAAAAATGCTTGGTTCATCTAATTCCACCAATGGGAACTCAAATAGATTTTTCCAAATATCATCTTTTTTCCTCTGCATGATAAACTCGTAGTTTCCCATTTGAGGAACGATATATAAAAAGTACCGGGCCTTTACTTTTACCTTTTTTTCCTTGAGGGGAAGTTCTTTGGTTAAACCCTTATTTAAAGCATAACATTCCAAAGCGAAAGGACAATCGGAACAAAGTGGTTGTTGTGGTTTGCAATGAAGTGCACCAAATTCCATAATCGCCTGATTAAAATCTCCCGGGCGCCGAGTATCAAAAATCTTTTCTAATACCAATTCTATTTCCTTTTTTCCCTGACTGCTATTCACGGGTAACTCCACCCCAAAAATTCTGGAAATAACCCGTTGAACATTTCCATCAATTACCGGATGAGGCAAACCAAAGGCTATACTGGCAATGGCCGCTGCCGTATAAGGTCCAATTCCCTCTAAATCAATAATTTCATTATAATTATTGGGGAAAACACCTCGATGCTTCGTTACTATGGATTTGGCAGCCGCATGTAAATTCCGGGCTCGGCTATAATAACCCAGCCCTTGCCAATCTTTTAAGACCCTTTCTTCCTTGGCATTGGCTAAATCGCTGACAGTTGGATAGTTATTTGTAAATTTAACATAATAAGGCAGTCCTTGGCTAACCCTTGTTTGTTGAAGGATTACCTCGCTTAACCATATAAAATAGGGATTAACATCTTGTCTCCAAGGCAGTTCCCTCTTGTTTTTATGATACCAATGAATTATTTTAGTGCTAAATTCCATGCAATTTGGAAACAAAAGTGTAAAACAATTTGTTTAAAGAGTATATTTATTGTTACCAATTGACTTAGCATTAATAAATTAAACCCGAAATAAAACCATCAAGTTATGACAAAGGCGGATATCGTAAACAAAATTTCAGAAACAACCGGTATTGAAAAAGTAGCCGTTCAGGCCACTGTAGAGTCATTCATGAAAACCATCAGAGAATCCATGATGAATGGCAGCAACGTTTACCTAAGAGGATTTGGAAGTTTTGTAGTAAAAAAACGTGCAGAGAAAAAAGGGCGTAATATTTCTAAAAACACGACCATTGTAATCCCGGCGCACAATATTCCCTCTTTTAAGCCTGCTAAAACTTTCGTTAACCAGGTGAAGAAGAGAGTTAAATAGTTAACCCCAAACCTACCCTAAACCATTTTTACCTTCCCAATTCATGCAATATCATGTATATGGTAGAATTCATGTTTATTACTACCTTTGCATCCCCTAAAAAAGGGTAATTCATTAAAAATGTCTACTAAAGGAGTTGTTATACAGTTAGTTATTTTAGTCTCGGCCATTGGGCTCTTAGCCTTTTTGGTGATGGCCCCTAAAAACTACTCCATCAAAAAAATTAAAGAAGAAAAAACCAAGGAATCCAAATCGGAGATCACCCAACAAATTACGGAGGTGAAGAACGACATGAAAAAGGAGGATTTGCTGGTAATTAATGGGTTTGAGGCACAATTTGAAGCGGCCGCAGCGACTATTAAACCCCAATGGATGGATTCTATTATTGGGTTTTGGGATGCTAAAATGAGACCCGCCATATCTGCCGTTTATGCTAAAGATAAAGCAGAAATGACCGGCAAAATGGAGGATTTTATGATTGCCGGCGAAAGATTTATTGGGGTAGGTCAGTTTTTAAAACCAGAAGACAAAGCCTGGGCTTATACAGAAGCCAGAGAGATATTCGAAAAAATCCTGGAAAAAGAGCCTGGGAACGCAGATGCAAAAATCAATTTGGGTATTTGTATGGTAGAAACTACCCCCGAAAATCCTATGCAGGGTATCGCTTTGTTGCGTGAAGTGGTAGCCGACGACCCTAATAATACCCGGGCCATTTTGCAATTAGGCCATTTTTCAGTACTTTCGGGCCAATATTCAAAGGCTTTAGAAAGATATCAGCAAGCTTTGGACATTGATCCAAGTTTGGTTGAGGCCTATTTTTATCTGGGTGATACCTATGCAAAAATGGGAGATATGAAGAGTGCTGAAAAGTATCTTCTTATTTACAGAGGCCTTTTGGAAGACGAAGAAGTAAAAAAACAACTGGATATTTACTTAGAAGATTTAAAAAAGAATGTTGAACACTAAATTAATTGATTATGCCAAGTGGTAAAAAAAGAAAAAGAGCAAAGATGAATACGCATAAAAGAAAGAAAAGATTGCGTAAAAACAGACATAAGAAGAAAAAATAGTCTGTACTCTATTATTAACCAAAACCCTGTTCTTATAAGTTAAAGTACTCATAAGAACAGTGGTTTTACAAAAAATATAACCGTGAGCAACGATTTAATAGTAAACGTTTCTCCGGAAGAAGTTTCCATCGCCCTGCTCAGGGAAAAAGATTTAGTTGAGCTGAACAGGGAAAAAAATAATTACGCATTTAACGTAGGTGATTATTATCTGGCAAAAGTTTCCAGAGTTATCCCAAACTTAAATGCGGCATTTATAGATGTTGGGTACGAAAAAGATGCCTTTTTGCATTATTTAGATTTAGGACCCGATATCCGATCACTTTTAAAATATCTTCAGGAAACAATCTCCGGAAAACAAAAAACCTCCAACTTAATGTACTTTAAGTACGAGGAAGAAATTAAAAAAGACGGTAAAATTGGCGATATCCTTAAAGCCGGGCAACATGTCCTTGTTAAGATTGCCAAAGAACCTATATCTCAAAAAGGTCCCAGACTTAGCTGCGAAATGGCCTTGCCAGGCAGACATATCGTTTTGGTTCCCTTCTCCGACAAAATATCGGTTTCCAGTAAAATTAGGGAAGCTTCCGAAAGAGACCGACTTAAAAAACTTATGCAATCTATTTTACCAAAGAATTTTGGAGCCATCCTTCGTACGGCGGCCGAAAATCTCCCTTTGGCCGAAATTGAGAAAGATTTAAATGATTTAATGGCTCGTTGGGAAAGCATGCATAAAATGTTATCCCAAGGAAAAGCCCCCTCAAAAGTTTTAGGAGAAAGTAATAGAACTACCACCATGCTTCGTGATATGGTGAATAAGAACTTTACCTTCGACCATATTCATGTAAATGATCAAAAATACTTTGACGATATCAAAGAATATGTAAACAAAACCTTTCCCGAAAAAGTAAAGGATGTAAAACTATTCAATGGCAGAGTACCCATATTTGAACATTTTGGAATAACCCGACAGATTAAATCATTATTTGGTCGTCAGGTTCCCATGAAAAGTGGTGCTTATTTAATAATTGAGCATACCGAGGCTTTGCACGTTATTGACGTTAATAGTGGTAACAATGTAAAATCCGGCGATACTCAGGAGGCAAGTGCCTTGGCCGTAAACCTCGAAGCTGCCGAAGAAATTGCACGTCAGCTAAAGCTGCGTGATATGGGAGGTATTATTGTGGTCGACTTTATCGACATGTACAAGATGGAACATAAAAAAATCTTGTTCAAAAAGATGAAGGAAGTGATGAAGGAGGATAAAGCAAAACACAATGTATTACCCCCCTCAAAAATTGGCCTCATTCAAATAACCAGAGAAAGGGTTCGTCCTCAAATAAATATCGAGGTAAACGAAGTTTGTCCTTCCTGCAAAGGAACCGGAAAAATAGCACCATCTGTTGTAATGACCGATGAGTTAGAAATCCGATTGAACAACCTTTGTAAAGATCCGGCGGTTAAGAAGCCTTTACAATTATTGGTTCATCCATATGTAGAGGCCTATATCAAAAAGAAAACCGGAGGAGGGTTATTCTCAACCCAAAGTTTATTAAAGGACTGGCATAAAAAAGCAGGCCATAAATTTACCTTAGAAGGGCGTGACTCCTTCCAATTCCTCGAATATAAATTCCTGGATGCAACAGGTGAAGAGATTTTATAACTAATATAATTACGCATTATTCAAAAGGCCATTTCAAACGAAACTGGCCTTTTGTTTTTAGTATTCGTTTCATCCGTGAGCCCTTATGAACGGAAATTCATGGGGGAATAGCTTACAGAATTGCAAATATCCTCTGAATATCAAGTACTTATAACTCGTAAAACCTTTCCTTAATTAAGCGATTTTTTATAGCTTAGCAGCACCAATTAATAAGAAAATAATAACGCAGCTATGTCGGATAATAAAAATCTTAGTGTTGAAGAGAAGAGAGAATTGCTAAAAAAAATGATGAAGGAGAAGGCTAATAAAACCGCCACTACCCTCACTACCGCTTCTAACAACAATAACAATATTGACACCTCTAAATTTGTTGATTTTAATCAATGGCCGGAAGTACAAACCTTGGCCAACCAATATAAAACCCTCGAAATGCTTCATGTGGAAAATCCATATTTCCGCATCAACGAAGGAATTGTAAATGATAAAACCAAAATTGGAGGAAAAGAATATATCAGCTTTAGTAGTTATAACTATACCGGAATGAGTGGTGACCCCAGAGTTACCCAAGGAGCAAAAGATGCAGCTGATAAATATGGTACCTCTGTAAGTGCAAGTAGAATTGCTACTGGTGAAAGACCTATCCATAAAGAATTAGAAAAAACGATTGCCGAATTACATCAGGTAGAAGATGCCATTGTTTTAGTGAGTGGTCATGCAACCAATGTAACGGTTATAGGACATATTTTAAGAACCGGAAAAGATTTAGTGGTATACGATTCATTGGCACATAATTCTATTATTGAAGGATGTTTGTTATCAGGGGCGAGAAGAATTGCCTATCCTCATGAAAATTTAGATGAATTAGAAAAAATATTAGCCGAAGTTCGAAATGATTATGAAAGAGTTTTGATTGCCACTGAAGGGGTATTTAGTATGGACGGAGATATTTGTAATCTTCCCAGATTAATTGAAATCAAGAAAAAATATAATTGTCTGTTATTTGTAGACGAAGCGCATTCGATGGGTGTTATAGGACCCAATGGTTTAGGAGTGGGTGATTATTACAATGTTAAGCGTGATGAGGTTGATATGTGGATGTGTACTTTTAGTAAATCCTATGCAAGTTGCGGTGGATATATTGCAGGCAAAAAAGTATTGATAGATTATTTAAAATATAACACGCCTGGTTTTGTGTATAGCGTTGGGATTACTGCTCAAAATGCTGGTGCTGCTTTGGCTGCCGCTAAGATTATGAAAACAGAAGGCTGGAGAGGGGTAAAAGCGGTAACGAATGCCACTTATTTCATTAAACAAGCCAAAGAAAAAGGATTAGATACAGGTCCAAGTAAAGATTCGGCGGTAGTTCCAGTTGTAACTGGTAATTCGGCCCATGCCTTATTCTTGGCCAATGCTTTGTTTCAGGAAGGAATTAATGTACAACCTATTTTATATCCTGCGGTTGCCGAAGAGGAAGCTCGTTTACGTTTTTTTATTACCAGCGACCATACTGAAGATGAAATTAATTTTGCGATAAATAAAGTAAGCGAGCATTTAACACGTATTCGTAAAGATTATGCCGACGTTAGTTTCCCTAAACAGACCTTAGGGTAAAGTGCCATTTTATAAAACCTATTTATTAATATATTTGTTCATTAAAAAACCAATCATGAGTAAAGGAAAAATCTTCGTAACAGGAGGTGCCGGATTTATCGGAAGCCGCGTAGTAAAACAATTATTGGAAAATGGATATGAGGTTCGTTGCCTTCTTCGTAATACTACCAATACCCGTAGAATTGACGGATTAAATTATGAAAAATTTATTGGAGATATTACCGATGAAAATTCATTAAAGGAAGGTATGAAAGGTTGTAACGGTGTTATGCACCTAGCCAGCTTGTCTAACTGGAAAGACATTAAATCTTCTAAAATGCCTCAGGTGGTTATCGAAGGTTCCAAAAAAGTATTGGATGCTGCACAAGCCAATGGCAATATTAAAACGGTTTATGTAAGTTCATCAACAGCTGTTGACGGAACGGATGACAATAGAATTTTAAATGAAGATTCACCCCTTACCCTTCCTAAAAATAAGCATTATACCTATGCGCATGCTAAAAAAGAAGTGGAAGAATATTGCAAACAAAGAGCACAAGCAGGTCAGCCAATTGTAATTGTTAACCCAACGGAAGTTTATGGTCCATACGATTACGATAAAATTACCTGCGGAAATTTAATTGATTTCGCTACAACCAAGACAGTACAATTGGCTAAAGGCGGAACTTCTATTGTGTATGTTGATGATGTAGCTGCAGGAATTATTGCCGCTTACGAAAAAGGAAGAAGCGGAGAAAGATATATTTTAGGTAGCGACAATATGGAATTTGAAGACCTGGCTAAAGTATCTCTAGACTTATTAGGTGTTCAAAAACCTATCAAAGGAATTGGCCGTGGTATGTTAATGAACTTAGCCTGGATGAGTAAAACCTTTGGCATTAACATGGGTTTTGAGCCAGCTGTAATTCCTTATGCAGTAAAATACTGGTTTGTAGATAATAGCAAAGCCAAAAAAGAATTGGGGGTAACTTTCCGCGGAGCCAAAGAAATTTTGGAGCCTACTTTACAGTGGGTGACAGAAGAGGGATTGTTGGATCCAAAGAAGAAATAAAACATTTGAAATATTTAAGAAAAGAAAAAGGCTTTCGTTTCGAAAGCCTTTTTCTTTTCCGGTTACTGTCACCCTGAATCGCATTCCTAACAATTTCATAACTAATCTATTCAATTATTTTTTGGACATTTGAGAAAAGTACATCCATGAAATTATTGAATAAAGTATACCTAATATTTCTCCTTCTTGCATTTCCATTCATATTAAATGCGCAAAATGAGCTGAACATACATCCGGACCTAATACCCCATCTGGATAAAAAATTAGCCCCGTTTTATCATGGAGTAGCTTCAGGTGACCCAACTCAAAACTCGGTAATGATTTGGACTAAATTAACATTGCCCAAAAATACTGATCAAGCTTTAGTGCACTGGGAAATAGATACGGATTCGTTATTTAAAAAACCAACATTATATGGCGGAACATCGGTATCGGCCTCAAATGATTATTCCGTTAAAATTGACGTGCAAGGGTTAAAAGAAAATACCAAATATTATTACCGTTTTGAATATGAAAAAAAATACTCCATCACTGGTCAAACCTATACTTTACCATCCAATCCGGATGAATTCTCTATTGCTTTTGCTTCCTGCTCTAATTATGAATGGGGCTTTTTTAATAATTATCGTTTAATTGCTGAAGATTCGGAAGTAAAATTGGTAGTGCACTTAGGAGATTATATCTATGAATATGCACCAAATGGTTATGGAGATACAACTCTTGGAAGAATAAATGTGCCAGCAAAAGAAATTACCACACTGGATGATTACAGAACTCGATATAGCTTGTACAGGCTCGATAAAGATTTATTGAAAATGCACCAAATGAAACCAACCATTACTACATGGGATGACCATGAAATTGCTAATAATGGATATGTTGAAGGAGCTCAAAATCATCAACCGAATACTGAAGGAGAATGGCTAAAAAGAAAAAGTTACGGCAAACAGGCGTATTATGAATGGATGCCGGTGAGGGATAATGAATATCATGAACTATATCGCTCCTTTCAATTGGGTAGTTTAATGGAACTTATTATTCTTGATACTCGAATCGCCGGAAGAACGAAACAGGTGAATGTTGAATCTGATCCAGAATTTATGGATTCTTCGAGAACCATTCTCGGTAAGGACCAATATAATTGGCTGATGAACAAAATAGAGAATAAAAATAATACTTGGAAAATTATCGGAAATCAGGTTCCTTTTGGCCCCCTTTACCAACCTGATATGCAAGGGAAAGCAGAGAAATATATGGATGGATGGGATGGATATCCTTATGAGAGATCAAAATTAATCAAAAGAATATTGGACGAAAAATTAAAAAATATCATTTGGGTAACGGGAGATTATCATTGTTCCTTCGCTTTCGAAAATGACTTAAAGGCAACCGCCGAAACAGAAGATAATGCTTCTGTAGAATTTGTTGTAACCAGCATTACATCAGCCAATGATGATGAATGGTTGCCCAGGGATACTGCGGTTAATGGTCAAAAAGAATATCTTAAATTCAATCCACATTGTAAATATGTCAATAATGTCGACAATGGGTACTTGGTAATTAAAATAGAAAAGGAAAAAATAACCAGTAGTTTTTATTATTCAGATACCGTTAAAAAACCGTCAACGAATAAAAGAAAAGAAAAAGTATTTATTGTAAGAAAAAATCAGGCTATTCTGGAAGAAGTGAAATAAATGCTATAAAATTATTTATCTGAAGGAGCTTCTTAAAGAATAACCGGTTGTTCGAAATGCTCAAAACAAACCTCTAATTGAGCTTACTCGGCACAATCATCTTAAACTCCGGAATCTCGGCGATGAACATTTTGCGATCTCTTAATCTTTCGAAGGTATAGGTGCCTTTCATTTTACCCATATCCGTTTTTAAATTACAGAATGATTCGTATGAATATTTTTCACCCGGCAATAAAATAGGTTGCTCTCCAACCACTCCTGGACCTTCTACCTCCCTGAATTCTCCGTTACTATCGAAAATCTGCCAATAACGTCTCAATAACTGAACCTTATCGGAGGTTTTATTTTCAATGGTTATATGATATGAAAATAAAAAGAGTCTTTCCAAAGGTTGAGATTGCCCCTCCTCGAAATGAGTATCTACCGATACTTCGATGCCCTCTGTTATTTTGGTAATCATTTTAAACAAATTATCCATTTCTTTTGGTATACAAATCAACCGTTATACAATAATAACAATAAAACCAATGGATTGTTGTCTAACTCGTATGATCGTATACAATCAACCAGTCTTTTTTAATCTTTTTAAAGATCAAGGTAAACCATCCCCCAACAGCTTCTTCCTTTTGCAAATGCCAACTACCGGTAACCATATACGCCTTGGCATTCATTTTTTCGAAAACCAATTGATCGAAATTAAGGATACCCATGGCTTCCTGGTTGGGATAACCCTTTTTATAATTATCATACACCTGCTGCCAGCCTTTCGAAACACCCTTTTTTGACACAAAGGTCAACTCTGTGCTATTCCAATAATATTTCATAAATCCATCTATATTCGCCTTGTTCCAGGCCTCGCATTGGATTTTTAAAATAGAACGAATGTTATCTTCGGGAGCTTGTGCCCACAGCAATTGTATTCCTAAACAAAGTAAAATAAGAGCTAGTTTTCTCATAAATGGGTTTTTAACAGATGCGGAATTTACATTACCTTTGCAATATGTCCAAACAAACGGATCCAAAACTTTTAAAGCCAAACATAAGAAGCTTCGACAAGCAAGAGTTAAAGGACCTTTTTATAGAAAAAGGTGAAAAATCCTTTCGCGCCGATCAAGTTTACCAATGGCTATGGCAAAAACACGTGGTAAGTTTTGATGAAATGACCAATTTGTCTAAGGACATGAGGAAGTTTCTGGAAGAAAATTTTAACATCCACCAGCTTCAAACACTTACCTGTCAAAAGAGTAGCGACAAAACCATCAAATCCGCCTTTTCTTTACATGATGGAAAAGTAGTGGAAGGGGTTTTGATTCCAACACCTAAAAGAATGACCGCATGTATTTCATCTCAGGTAGGTTGCAGTTTGGATTGCAAGTTCTGTGCAACAGCCCAATTAAAAATGATGCGCAATTTAACCCCTGATGAAATTTTCGATCAGGTGGTCACGATAAATAATCAGGCGAAAGAAAATTATAATATTCCGCTTTCAAATATTGTTTACATGGGTATGGGGGAGCCTCTGCTTAATTATAAAAATGTAATGGAAAGTATTCAACTGATCTCTTCACCAGAGGCCTTGGGTATGGCCCCCCGTCGTATTACTTTAAGTACCAGTGGGGTTGCTAAAATGATTGTTAAAATGGCCGAGGATCAGGTAAAATTTAATCTGGCGTTATCCTTACATGTTGCCAACAACGAAAAGCGAAGTAAACTGATGAGCATCAACGATAGTAATCCGCTTGAAATGCTTGCAGATGCGCTAAAACAGTTTCATCAAAAAACAGGATCAAGAATTACCTATGAATATATTATATTCAAAGATTTTAATGATAGCTTATTCGACGCAAAAGAGTTAGCAGATTATTGCCAATATGTTCCATGTAAGGTAAATATCATCGAATACAATCCTATTGAAGGCGGTTATTTTGAACAAGCGCCTAAACATAAAACAGATGCTTTTATTCAATACCTCGAAAGTCGCAATGTTATAGTAAATGTTCGCCGCAGCCGAGGTAAAGATATAGATGCAGCCTGTGGTCAGCTAGCCAATAAGCACTAATAATTGGATAGGGCTTCAGTAAGCCATTAATTTTTAATTTTACATTTTCAAATTAAAAATGAAGACCGTTGTAATTTTATGGGTGGCAACCCGGGGAATGTTGCCTTTACGTTTTTGTATTTTAATAAGGAGGTTTAAGAAAGGTAGGAACATCGTCGGGGAGGGG
>JBEIQI010000212.1:0-5586 GCA_040376605.1 Flavobacteriales bacterium
ATTATATACCCCCCTGCTGGAGCAAATTGAGGGTTTCCGGCAACTACATTTAAGGTTACACCCCCTGCTCCTACGCCCTGCAAATTTAGATCAGCAATGGCAAGATCAAGAGTAGCATAATCACCTGGAATATTTTTTATTCCTGTTAATTGTGCCGATAATTGTGAAACATTTGTGAGTACTACCAACCCTAGTAATACCAGATAAATAGAAAATTTCTTCATGAAATCAGGATTAATTGATAAATAAAATAGTTCGCTAAGATATTGAAAACAAACACATGAGTCAAGGAATACCCTCTTAAATACTTTTTAATTGTTAATTCCCTGGCCCTTAAAAACATACTCCACTTATATTCAAGCAATTAAATGATCGTTATGCCGAGTATTTCTGCGAACCAACCCCTCGCCTGCAGTCGGTATTTTAAATCATAGGATTGAACCAGAAGGATTAAAAGAGCTTATTCAAATACAGTTAAAAGAAATATTATATGAGTTCGGGAACCAGAAATGGGATGAAACTAGTTCCTTTTAATGGTAAATCGTCCTATCAATGCTACTGCCAAACTACCAATTAAACCCAAAATATTGATGGCTGAAACGGTTACGATAGAAAATGTGGTGGGACGAAAAGCTGCTTTCAGCGATTTCTCACTTTCGGCCATTTGCTCTTTAGGAATTTGACCTTTAAATTTATTATAGGCCTCAATTTGTCGCAATTGTAAATAATCAGTATCAATGGCTGAGTAATAGATATAAATGAATATTCCACAAATAACACTGGCGATTAATGCTACCGTTAATCCTTTTTTAAATGCGGCCATCCAATCATAAGTAGAATTAGTTCGGATATGCTGATTAATAGCATAAAATATGCCTATCTGTACCAAAATCAACAGTGGAATCCACGGCGTTTTTTCTAAGAAAGTATGTTGTATTCCGGCAAAAAACAATACCATTTTAAAAATGATATAGAGTGAAGCAACTAATACACCTACGTAAGTGGGTTTCATAAAAAAATCAAAGTTTATTGTTTAAAGTTCAAAGTTGGTGGTATAGAAAGAACCTTCAACGTTACACTTGAAACTCATATTTTTAGCCGTTCATGGAGATAAGAAACTCATCGTTAGTTTGTGTAGTTCTAATTCGATCCATCACAAACTCCATAGCTTCTACTACATTAAAGTCAGCCAATAAATTTCTTAATAAATGCATTCTGCTAATGGTATTCGCCGATTCCAATAGATCATCTCTTCTCGTGCTGGAAACGGTAACATCAATAGCCGGGAACATTCTTTTGTTCGCCAATTTACGATCCAATTGAAGTTCCATATTACCGGTTCCCTTAAACTCTTCGAAGATTACTTCATCCATTCTTGAACCTGTTTCAATTAAGGCCGTTGCTAAAATAGTTAATGAGCCACCATCCTCAATTTTACGTGCAGCACCAAAGAATTTTTTTGGTTTTTGTAAAGCATTACTGTCTACACCACCCGTTAAAATTTTACCGGAAGCAGGGGCACAGGTATTAAATGCACGAGCTAGTCTGGTTATAGAATCTAAAAGTATCACAACATCCTGACCACATTCGGTCATTCTTTTTGCTTTTTCCAAAACGATGTTAGCAATTTTTACATGTCGTTCGGCAGGTTCATCGAATGTAGAAGCGATTACTTCCGCTTTTACACTTCTTGCCATATCTGTAACCTCCTCTGGGCGTTCATCAATCAACAAAATGATTAAATAAATTTCAGGATGATTCGCTGCAATGGCATTCGCTACTTCTTTTAACAGAACGGTTTTACCCACCTTAGGTTGAGCTACAATCAATCCACGCTGACCTTTACCGATGGGTGTAAAAAGGTCCATAATTCTTAATGAAAGTGAATCCTTTTTTGCACCATTACTGGTTAAATGAATTTTTTCATGGGGAAAAAGGGGAGTTAAATAATCAAATGGTACACGATCCCTAATTTCATCCGGTGTATAACCATTAATTTCACTAATCTTAATTAATGGAAAATATTTTTCACCCTCTTTTGGAGGACGAATAGTGCCCACAACGGTATCTCCCGTTTTTAATCCAAATAGTTTAATTTGAGATTGCGAAACATAAACATCATCGGGTGAGCTTAAATAATTATAATCCGAGCTTCTTAGAAAACCATATCCATCCGGCATAATTTCCAGTACCCCTTCACTTTCAACATGTCCGTCGAAATTGTAGAACTCAAAATTCCTTTTATCGTATTGTTGTTTTTGAATATTCTGTTGTGCATTTTCCTCTACTTGTGGTGTAACCACAGGCTGATCGATGGGAGCTTCCGCTACTATTTCGGTATTTGACTCAACCTCTTCAGTTTCTTCTGACTCCTCATTCTCCGACTCATCATGTTGAATGGCAGAGGGATTTTCAGATGCCTCTACGGCTGCTAATATTTCTTCTTCGGTAGGTTCATTATCCTGATATTTTTTTTCATCATCGTCAAACAATCCACCTACACCTAAATCAGCTTCTTCCACCTTTGGGGCAGGAGATTTTTTATTTTTTCCAATAACTACCTTTTGTGGATCAAGTCTATTCCTTTTCTTTTTTCCTTCGTCTCCCGAATTGTCCTTAGGCTCTTTATCATTTGGTCCTGCCATAATTTTCGTAATTAATTCTTCTTTCTTTAAGGTTTGATATCCTTTGATGCCAATAGCTTTGGCAATGTCCTTTAATTCATTTAATAATTTGCCTTGCAGCAATTCAATATCGTACATGAAATAATGTGAATTTTTAAGTTTTTGCGATTCAATAAAATTGCTGGGGAGTTGTTACAGACCTATGTAATGAATGATGGTACAATAATACAAATATTTATTGGAAATCAAATGCCCGCTATTTTTTTTAGAAATAAAGGTTTTTAAACCAATCCTTCGTATTTTTGCAGTAAAATCAACTATTCCATGTTACAAAGAGTTCAATCATTATTATTAGGGCTAGTCGCCAACTTCTTTATATTGATGTATTTTATCCCTGTTTTTAGCTTTTTGGATACATCCAATGAATCAGGCTCATTACAATTAACAGCCCTTTATAATATTCCCACCATAGTGCTTAACTCAATTATTATTCTTTTTTCTGTATTTATTATCAGTCAATTTAAGAATAGAAAAAAACAAAGAAACTATGTTTTCATTTTGTCAGGAATCATTGTAATAAACATAAGTTTGTTTATGTTTTATATGATACAATATTCTGCCATGAATCAATATACCTTATCTCCGGAAAAGATCATTGGAATCTATTTACAGCTGATAGGATTGATACTTTGTTTTTTTGCCGCCAAAAGAATTAAAAAGGACGATGATTTGGTAAAAAGTGTTGATAGAATTCGCTAAATATTATTTTAGATGATTTTGAAAAAATATCACAACCTGTAAAACTTAATTTTTCTGAATCATTTCAATTGCCCTAAAAATAGGTTCCGGTCGTGTAAATGGAATAAAATGATCTTCATTGGGTATCATCAATAAATAAGCGTTTTTATTTTTTAGTTTTTGGGCAGCAAAATCATAGTTTTTAGGGTCCACCAGCATATCCTTACTTCCTTGTAAAATTGCCACCTTACATTGAATTTTCTCCCAATCGTTTGCCATGCTTTCCAGTTCCAAACGATGGGTAAATAGTTCATCATTACTTGCCTGAAGTTCGCGATTAAAGAATAAATTAAATGGAAATACTTTAAAGATACCTCGGTAGAATTCGTTAAATTCTAAATCAGGATCAAACGAACCGGCAACACTTATAACCCCTTCCAGGTTCTGGCTATAGTCGATAGCTGATTTGATTACAATTGGACCACCCAAAGAATGTCCAATTAAAATAGGTTTTCGTCCTCCTTTACTTGGAATACATAATTCTTTAATGGAAGCCGCCTGCTCCTCTAAACTTGGTTCTCCTTCACCCCCACCTGACATTCCATATCCAATACGATCCAATGCGATTAGATTAAATTGATTATAATATTCACTATGTTCTAACAGCATGCTATAATTAGTCCAGGATCCGGGAGACCCATGAACCAAAATGATGCGCTGAGCAGTATCATTTCCAACAGAAACAAAACCCATTTGCATATTTTTCCAGGTATAGGACTGTAACTTTAATGGTTGGCCAGAATCTGCTTGAATCTTTTTCTGAATATCCTTCTCTGAGGGCATAAATAATGACTCCATGAAAGAAGAGAGCACCATAAGTAATGTTATTAAGGCAAAAAAGAAATAAAAAAAGAAACGAAGTACTTTCATTATTTATTTGTTTCGGTCCATTTATTCTTTTTACCAGTAGGGAAAAAGTATTTAAAGTCAACAGAAAAATAGGTGCCCGACTGCGGAATTTTAGAGGGTTGAAACCCGAACGGAACCGGGTTTGTTCTCTCCGCATAGCCATCAAAAATGCCTACGAATGGTCGGTGAAACTGCCCACCCAGATAAAAGTATCCGGAGTTATCTGATCTAAATTCAAAACCAATTGCCGCCTTCATAGCCGGAACACACCAGGAATTCCGCCCCCCATAAGAAACATATTTAATAGCCGAATCACCAGCATTTTTTACAATACTACTCGGATAAAAATCAATTGAAAAACCAACCGCATTATTCATGAACCATTTTCTTCCTAACTGCACGTAAAACAAACCCATTAATGGAATTTCGAAACCCACATAATTCATCGAACGATTATAATAATCTTCAATAATTTCCGATTTAATTTCATTAGCCTTACCTACCTGAGAGGTGTAATTTCTAGAAATATAAAATAATCCGGTTTGAAAGGAGAACGTTCTGCTAAAATCAAATCTCAAACAAGCACCAAAACGATATCCTAAATTGGGATAAAATTTATATAATGTATCTTGATAGGAAACATCAGGACGTGCTCCGAAGTCAGTTGGTAAAACCAGATTTACTTCAGGGCCTATAGTAACAAAGGTCTTTTGTTTATTCTCATCATCTGGCGAGACCCCACCTTTAATTTTTTTATTCTTCTGAGCCGACAAAGAAATGCCGGTCATCAAAACCAACAAAAAAATGAATCCAAATTTAAATCTCAATTTCAGCATGATTATTGCACAAATTTAACGTATTCTACGGATTATTCCATGAACATAATTTATATCTTGTCGGTTGATTTTTAGCTGTAAAACAATGAATAGACGTAACTTTATTAAAAATACGGCCATGGCAGCAGCCTTGGTAAGTGTTTCACCAACACTTGGTGCATCTTCAAATGAAGGAACGAAGAAAAAAAAGATCATTTTTGTATGGCGGGGAGTAAACTATACGGATGGTTTTAACGCGTTTAAAAAGTTTAATCTTACAGAACAATTGAGTTTCCATATTCAAAAAGCCCGATGTATCAATTCAAGCTATAGCCACGCAGAAGGTCTGAATGCATTAATGAGTGGATTTACAGGTAAGCTTCCTGAAATTGTACAGAGTCAGAAGCAGGATCTATACAAAATTGCAGATATCATTCAAGAGGCTTTCTATTCTTCAAGTAAAAGTCAACAAATTATTTATCTACATCAGTCGGAAATAG
>JBEIQI010000336.1:0-2646 GCA_040376605.1 Flavobacteriales bacterium
ACCAACCCTATCGGCATATAATTCAAAATAAAATGAATAAATACAAAATCGCTATCCTTTGTAATGGCCTTGGGATTATTCTTTAACATCAAGCTAGCCACCGTTTTCTTAATAGAAATTAATTCGCTTTTATTAAGTATAACTTGTTCATTAGAATTTAATACATTGATTGTATTCGATTTGTATTGTTGAGAATAAATCAGGTAATTTTTATCAAAATCAGCTTCCAAAACCTTTAAGGAATCGGCATATTGAGAGGTTCTCAAATGGTCTAATTCCACCGTATTATATGCAATCGGGGGCTTTACATAAATATAAAAAACAAAGAGCATAGCACCAGTAAATAAAATAAGCAATTGCATTGGAATTTTAAATACTGCATTAAATATCAAGCCCAGTTTTATTTCTTTTAAAGATTTTCCTCCCAAATATCTTCCTACTTGAGATTGATCCGTACCTAAATAGGAAAGTGACAAAAAGGTTCCCCCGATAAGACCGCTCCAGATATTGTATTTATTCTTAAAATCGAATTTGGTATCAATTAAATCAAGTTTTCCTGCAGAATCCAAAATGCGAATACTTTGTTCAAATGGAATAAATTGATTCACTTTAAAAATAATAAAGATTAAAGCTGCTATTAATCCACCCATCATTACAGCCATTTGTTGTTGCTGAGTAACGCTTACTGCCTTTGATCCCCCAGAAACGGTATAAAACACAACTAAAAGTCCCAAAATAACCGTTGTAACATTTAGGTTCCAGCCAAATACCACAGAAATAATAATAGCAGGAGCATAAATGGTAATACCTGCGGCTAAAGAACGTTGAACTAAAAATAAAAACGCCGTTAATTGCCTAACACGAATATCGAATCTACCTTCTAAATACTCATAAGCCGTAATTATTTTTAATTTATGATAAATAGGTATGATAAATGAAACCAAAATGAAAGTAGCAATGGGAATACCTAAATAAAATTGAATAAAACCCATACCATCTTCAAATGCCTGTCCTGGAGTAGATATAAAAGTAACGGCAGAAGCTTGGGTGGCCATTACAGAAATACCAATTTGCCACCATCTGAGACTATTATCATTCTTCAGATAATCATCAATATCCTTATTTTTTCGCGACTTTATTGTTCCATAAATAATAATAAACAATAAAGTCCCTGCTAAAACCAACCAATCAATCCAACTCATTCCTCATGATAATGATATTTGCAATAATAACAATTTCTAATTTACTTTAGATAGTTTAATTACAAACGTTTTAATATAGTTATGAGTCAATACATTCTTGCCATAGATCAGGGAACGAGCAGTTCCAGGGCCATTATTTTTAATGAACTTTCGGAGATTGTAGCCATATCCCAAAAGGAATTTACGCAATATTTCCCTCAACCGGGATGGGTGGAGCACGATGCCAATGAAATTTGGAGTTCGCAATTTTCGGTTATTGCAGAAGTATTACAAAAAGCTAATTTAAAAGCGCAAGATATTTCGTGTATTGGCATCACTAACCAACGCGAAACCACTGTGGTTTGGGACCGAAAAACAGGCCAACCCATCCATCATGCTATTGTATGGCAGGATCGCAGGACAGCAAATTATTGTGCCGAATTGCGTGATGATGGTTTTAATGACTATATAAAATCTACTGCCGGCTTGTTAGCCGATCCATATTTCTCCGGAACCAAACTAAAATGGATATTAGAGAATGTGCCTAACGCTATGGAAAAAGCCATCAAAGGCGAATTAGCTTTTGGCACTATAGATAGCTGGCTAATATATAAACTAACCGGCGGCAAGGTTCATGCTACAGATGTAAGTAATGCCTCCCGAACATTGCTTTTTAATATTCATACCTTGTCGTGGGATCAAAAAATATTAGACAAGTTTAATATCCCCATATCATTGTTGCCCAGTGTAAAAAACTCAGTCGACGATTATGGTAAGGTTGATGAGCATTTATTATCCCATTCAATACCTATCTGCGGAGTGGCAGGCGACCAACAATCAGCCTTATTTGGTCAGCATTGTTTTAGCAAAGGAATGGTAAAAAATACCTATGGTACAGGTTGTTTTACCATGTTAAATGTTGGTCAACAACCTATCATTTCTAACAATCAATTATTAACAACCATCGCTTGGAAAATAGGGAATGAAACCACCTATGCCTTAGAAGGTTCAGTATTTATAGGCGGGGCCATTATTCAATGGCTAAGAGATGGGTTGGGGATCATTCAAAAGTCTTCGGATATCGAAGATTTGGCAAATAGTGTAACAGATACCGATGGGGTCTTCTTCGTTCCGGCATTAAGTGGTTTAGGGGCTCCCTGGTGGAATCCTAATGCTACTGGAATGATTACCGGCATTACCCGTGGCACAACCAAAGCACATATAGCAAGAGCTGCCTTAGAAAGTATTGCCCTTCAAACCTACGATCTTATTGATTGTATGCAAAAGGACCTCAATCAGAATATTGTGGAATTAAGGGTAGATGGTGGAGCTGCCGCAAATAATGTGTTAATGCAGTTTCAAGCCGATCTTATACAAAATCACGTTACCCGGCCGGCAATGAAAGAGACCACTGCCCTAGGTGCTTGTTACCTGGCTGGTTTGGGTATTGGTATTTGGAAATCAA
>JBEIQI010000040.1:0-17126 GCA_040376605.1 Flavobacteriales bacterium
CAGCAAATGGCCGAAAATCCTGATATGAAAAAAACAGCTACCGGCTTAATTTATCAGGTGGTAAAACAAGGAAAAGGTAAAACTCCAACAGTAACCAATGTGGTTAGAGTTAAATATACCGGTAAATTAATTGACGGAACGGTATTTGATCAAACCGGAGAAGAGAGCACCACTTTCGAAGTTGGTGGCGTTATTCCAGGATGGACAGAAGCATTACAAATGATGCCAGAAGGTTCTGTTTATAAATTAATTATTCCTGCAGAATTGGCTTATGGTAATAATCCTCCTCCGGGAACACCGATTCAACCAGGAAGCACTTTGGTATTTGATGTGGAATTAGTAAAAATTGAAAAATAATAGTTAGAAAATAGCTAAAATAAAAAAGCCCCTTATGGGGCTTTTTTATTTTAGGCTATCAGGAGTTGAACTTTTGCTTTTAGTTCATCTGCAAACTGTTCCGCAATTTCTAAACTAGGACCTTCGGTATAAATTCGAATGATCGGTTCTGTGTTAGATTTTCGCAAGTGAATCCATCCGTTGGGTAAATCTATTTTTACACCATCAATCGTATTGATTTTTGCATGTGCATATTGCTCCTTGATTTTATTCAATAAATCATCCACATTTATTTGAGGGGTGAGTTCTATTTTATTTTTTGACATGAAATAAGTAGGTAATTGTTTTCTAATTTCAGTCATGCTTTGTTTTTTAAGTGCATAGTAAGAAAGGAATATGGCTAATCCGGCAATGGCATCTCTTCCATAATGTAGTTCCGGTACGATAATTCCTCCATTTCCTTCGCCTCCAATAATTGCATTGGTTTCTTTCATTTGAGTAACAACATTCACCTCACCAACAGCTGCCGCTGTATATACAAACCCATGTTTTTCTGTGATATCCGCAAGTGCCCGTGAGGAAGAAAGATTGGAAACGGTATTGCCACCTTTTAATGATAAAATATAATCGGCAATGGCCACCAATGTATATTCTTCGCCAAACATAGAACCATCTTCCGAAATAAATGCCAATCGATCTACATCGGGATCCACCACAATACCCATGTCTGCTTTTTTATTTTTTACCTCATTAGAAATCTCTGTTAAATGCTCAGGGAGTGGTTCCGGATTATGGGCAAATATTCCATTCGGTTCGCAGTTGATTTTATGTACTACTTTAACGCCTAAGGCAGCTAAGATTTGAGGAATGGCAATTCCTCCGGTAGAGTTCACAGCATCAACCACCACGGAGATATTTGCTTCCTCGATCAATTTTTTATTGACGTAGGGAAGTACAAGTATTTTATGGATATGCTGCGGAATAAAACCGTCGGATCTGTTTTCAATTTTACCTAATTGATGCACCTCTGCAAAATTGAACTGGGCATTTTCTGCCAGTTGAATTATTTTTTTTCCTTCTGCATCAGAAATAAATTCTCCTTTATGATTTAATAATTTTAATGCATTCCATTGTGCCGGATTATGGCTTGCGGTAAGTACAATTCCACCTTGTGCTTGTAATTCAGTTACGGCCATTTCTACCGATGGTGTGGTGGAAAGTCCAAGATCGATCACATTGATTCCAAGTGAGATGATCGTATTGGTTACCAGACCACTCAGCATGGATCCGGACGTTCGGGCATCACGACCTACCACAATGGTTACCTGATCCTGGGCTGTAGATTCTGCCTTGATAAAACTGGCAAATGCTGCGGTAAAACTTACAATATCCAAAGGTGTTAAGTTGTTGCCCGGCTCGCCACCGATGGTGCCGCGAATGCCTGAAATGGATTTGATGAGTGTCATCGATTAATCTGATTTTTTGGGAAAATTAATGATTGTTCTGAATTAAATGTATTTTTTTGGATAGTTGTTGAATTTAAAGGGCTGAGAGGTCTGGCTAATTGGAATGTTAAGGAATAATTATTATTTTTGTTAGCGTAAATAACATCAAATTTTTAATTTATGAAGAAAATATCTTTACTACTTACAGGCATGTTCATGAGCCTAGCATTTGTAAATGCTCAGGACACCTTAATTTATGAAAATTTCGAGGACACTTTATTTGGTGGCCCATTGGATGCGTATATCGAAGACTTTCCTCCTGGAATTACCGGAGATTTAACTTGGTATAACTATGATGAAGATCAAATTCCTGATGCAAGTGGTGCTTCAAGACCTGATTTATGGTATTTAAGTTTAGGTTTTGGTTTAAATGATACCAATGATATTTGTATGGTATCTAATAGCTGGACCAATGATGGTGCTAACCCGGTTGCAAACTGGTTGTTTTTACCAGCCATTCAAATTACCGATGGGGCTAGTGCTTGGTTAAAATGGAAGTCAGCACCTTATCAAACACCTCGTTATTGCGATGGTTTTGAGATTAGAGTTTCTACTACCATCAATGATCACCAAACAGCTTTTACCGATGTAATTTATACAGCGGCGGAATATGAGTCAGGCGCTGCTGTTGGACCCAACTATGCAAGTTATGTATTCTCAACTCCAGGATTTATTCATGGTGCTGATGGTTTATTTATAGATTGTTCTGAATGTGTTGACTTAATCGATTCTTCAAGATGGAGAGGGATTCAAAGACCTGATTCTGTTAGCTTAGCTGCATATGATAACCAATTGATTTATATCGCATTTAAGCATAATTCTACCGATGATAATTTAATTAGCATCGATGATATCTTGGTTATTGAGAACACTGATCCCACATTTTCAGTAGAACAACTTCCTGATTTTGCGGGTTCTGTTTATCCAAATCCTGCAACGGATTATGTAAACGTTAACTTTGATATTGAGCAATATCATAACGTAACTGTATTTATGGTTAACAGCAGCGGACAAGTAATGTATTCGTCTGTTTTAAACACATCAAGTCATAGAATTGATGTGACCAATATTTCGAGTGGGGTTTATTTTGTGAAGATTGTGGCGGATGAAGGAAGTATGGTAAGAAAAGTAGTGGTTAACAAATAGTTGATTCATTAAAATATATCTAGCCTCTGTGAAGTATTCACAGGGGCTAGTTTGTTTTATAGAGGGACTAAATTGGTGCTTTTGAATCATATATCCCTTTTAAATGGCCTTTGTTGGGCCATGGGTTAATGTATTAAGCTGCGCCACCGATGTGAAGGGCTTTTGCCCGTAACGTAGGGGCACGGGTTAGCAGAACTGGCATTGCGCAGCAGCAATGCCTTGTGATGGCTTAGCCGGGCGGCGCTCTGCAAATGGGGGTATTTTAGCCGTTAATCTTGTTTAAATCTTTTAATAAGAACACCTTGCAGAACAGGCCTCCAAAGCGGTTTTATTTATATTTGTAAACGATTAAAAAATATAGCGGAATGAGTGGAGATTTTGAATTGGAAAATAATGATGAAATTCAAGGGGAAGCTGCTCGGTTTGAGTCAATGGTGAAGAAAAACGAATCCAAATTTTATGATGTTGACCAAATTCGCGATCTAATTGACCATTATCTGAGTAAAAATAGCATTACCTGGGCCGAAAAGGCGTTGGAGTGGGGTATGAGGTTGCATCCGAATTCTTCTGAATTAAAATTGGCCAAAATTATCCTTCTTTATAAAAACAATAAATTTAGGGATGCCCTAAAATGTATTAAAGAAATTGAAGCAACAGAAGAGGGCAATGCTGAATTGTTGCTTTATAAGGCCGAAATTTATTCGGAATTAGATGAACATACCAAGGCCATTGAAGCCTTTGAAGAGGCTATTAAATGTGCTGCACCAGAGGATTTATGTTATATCTATGTAGATATTAGTGCGGAACTTCATATTGTTGGAGAAAATGAAAGGGCCCGTGAATATTTAAGGAAATCCATAGAATTGAATCCGTACAATGATTTGGCTTATGTTGATTTGATTTTTTCTTATCAGATGGATGGTCAAAGTGAAGAGGCAGCCACTTATTTTCAACAACAAATTGATAAGGATCCCTATAATGAAAAGGCCTGGTACTTTTTAGGGGTGGCTTTACAAGACATGGAACTGGTAGAGAAAGCTATTGAAGCTTACGACTATGCCATTGTGATTAAAGAGGATTATGTAGAGGCTTATTTTCAAAAAGCTTTTGCCTATAAAATACTTGACTATCATAAAAACGCAATTCAGGTTTTAAAAGAAGCCTTAAAGTTTGAAGTGGATAAACCCCGACTTTTTTATGAAATTGGCGAGAGTTATGAAGAATTAAAGGAATATGAAAAGGCGATCGAGAATTATCAGGAGGCATTAAAGGTGTATGAAGAGTTTCCGGATGCTTGGATTGGTATAGGGGTTTGTTTAGGTGAAATTGGGAAGGCCAAAGAGGGTTTGGAGTATATTAAACGTGGTTTTAATATGGATCCGGAAAATTTGCATTATAGATTGATTTATGCAGATACTTTAGGCGATCAACGACACTTTGCCGATGCTGAAGAAATTTATGAAAAACTAACCGAAGATTTCCCGAACATTAATGAGGTTTGGTTGGATTATTCAGAACTGTTTTATAAAATGGAAGATTTGGAATCAGCCATTAGTCATACAGCTGAAGGGATTAAAAATATTCCGGATGATGTAGCTTTAAAATATCGTTTGGCAGGCTATTTATATGAGTCTGGTAAATTAGAAGATTCAAAACAAATGTTACATAATGCTCTATCGGAGAATAAGGAGAAGGTGACCGAATTCTATGAATTTTTTCCTGAACTTGAAAAAGATGCTAATATTGTAGCTATTATCAACCAATACCAAAATTAATCAATGATTGAATTACCCCACGTTCCTATAAGAGGATCGAAACCCAGAAACAAAGGAATTACCATGGTGATGGACAAAGGCCTAAGCCTTCGCCAGGCCGAAGACATGATTAGTGCATCAGGTCATCTGGTGGATTTTGTTAAACTCGGTTTTGGAACTTCTTACGTTTCGAAAAATATTGAAGAGAAAATTGCCCTGTATAAAAGTGTCGGCATTAGAACTTATCTAGGTGGAACATTTTTTGAAGCTTTTATGGTGAGAAATATGTTCGACGATTATTTAAGACTTGTAGTGGATAAATTAAAATTGGATGCCATAGAGGTTTCTGATGGTTCTATTTTAATTAATCATGATAGCAAATGCGGTTATATTTCTAAACTAGCTCAACATTGTACTGTATTAAGTGAAGTGGGTAGCAAAGAAGCCGGGATCTTAATTTCTCCCAACAAGTGGAAACAGATGATGCATGATGAATTACAAGCCGGTGCCTGGAAGGTAATCGCTGAAGCCAGAGAAAGTGGTAATGTGGGAATTTATCGACCTAGCGGAAAGGCCCATGTAAGCTTGATTGGAAAGATTTTAAATAAAATAAAACAGGAGGATATTATTTGGGAAGCTCCCATTAAATCTCAACAGGTGTACTTCATTAAATTATTGGGATCAGAAGTAAATTTAGGAAACATTGCTCCTGATGAGGTGATCCCATTGGAAACCTTAAGGCTTGGATTAAGAGGGGATACCTTTTTTACTTTTATGCCCAGGGAAGTTGCTCAAGGTTGGATTCCGCAATATACCGAAACAGATAAAGAAGAATAATAAAGAATTTAATCAAACATATTTTTTATGAAGGAGATTACTGTTCAAGAGTTAAAAGAAATGATGGATGCCAAATCCGATTTTCAACTGATTGATGTTCGAGAAGAAATGGAATTTGAACATTGTAATATCGGAGGCCAATTAATTCCTATGGGAACGATCATGGATCATTTAGACGAAATTGCTGCCGATAAGAAAGTTATTCTACATTGTAAATCCGGCAGAAGAAGTGCTACTGTTGTGCAAATATTAGAATCGAAAGGTTTTACTAACTTATATAATTTGCAAGGTGGAATTCTTGCCTGGTCGGATCAAATTGATCCAACCGTTCCAAAATATTAATTGTTGACTTGATAAAATGATTGAACTTTTTAAGCACATCCTTCATTTAGATTTTGAATGGATATTTGCTCACTACGACAAAATGATTTACGTGATTTTGTTTATGGTGATTTTTATTGAAACAGGTGTGGTGGTAATGCCATTTCTTCCCGGGGACTCCCTTCTGTTCACTGCGGGTTTATTTGCCAGAGCAGGTTATCTTAACCTGGCATTTTTATTCGTCCTCTTATTTGCGGCTGCTGTGCTCGGCGACAATACCAACTATTGGATTGGAAGAAAAATTGGACTTCGGATTTTACAAATTAAAATTCGTGGAAAGAATGTGGTTAAACAAAAATACCTCGATCAAACCCAACAGTTTTTTGATAAACATGGAACTAAGGCCATCATCATGGCTCGTTTTGTACCGATTGTAAGAACGGTAACTCCTTTTGTAGCAGGTATTGGAAAAATGAAATACGGTCGTTTCTTTTCTTATGATGTGGTAGGTGGACTTTTGTGGATTGGAAGTATGACCCTTGCCGGATATTTTTTAGGAACCATTCCATGGATTAAGGATAATATCGAATTAGTGGCCTTGGGAATTGTATTTATTTCGGCCCTACCCATGATGATACAAATTGTAAAAAGTATTGTCAACAAAAGACGTAATTCCAGATCATGAGAAGATTTGGTTTGATTGGATTTCCACTAGAACATTCTTTTTCAAAAAAATATTTTACCGATAAATTCATCAACGAAGGTATTCAAGATTGTTCCTATGAACTTTTCCCAATAGAGTCTATACAAGGTTTAGTAGAGATTTTAAAACAACAACCTGATTTAGTAGGTTTGAATATTACCATCCCTTACAAGCAGGAAATCATGCGAAGGTTAAATTCAGTAGCAAGAATTCCCGATGGTTTATATGCTTGTAATTGTATTAAAATAGTGGATGGAAAATTATTGGGCTACAATACGGATATTGTTGGATTCGAAAAAAGTTTGATTCCTTTATTAAAGACGCATCATAAAAAAGCCTTGATTTTAGGAAATGGGGGAGCTACTCATGCCATTGTATATGTTTTAAAAAAATTAGGTATTGATTTTCATGTGGTAAGCAGAGCATTGCATCAAGGGTCCACCTATACCTATGAGGATTTAAATGAATCGATTATCAACGATCATTTATTAATCATTAATACCACTCCATTGGGAATGTTTCCCAAAAATCAGGAAGCTCCAGAAATTCCTTATCCGTTTTTAACCCCTCAACATCTTTGTTACGACCTTATTTATAATCCTGAAACCACCCTGTTTTTAACTAAGGCAGCGAGTATGGGTGCTATCATTAAAAACGGATTGGAGATGTTGGAAATTCAGGCGGAGGAAAGTTGGAGGATTTGGAATAAATAAATAATTTTACCTTACTAAAACTCAACTTCATGAAAAAAGTATACACCTTTTTATTCTTATTATTTTTAGGTTCAACCGGATTATATTCGCAATGTTTGGTTGGTTGGAATTACAAAACTCCTGTAACTGTTAGCAATCCCAATCCGGGAGCAATAATTAACCATCAGATCAAGTTAACTGTGAATACCGCAGCCCTTGTTTCGGCGGGTCATATGCAAGCCTCAGGAAATGATATTCGATTTACCCAGGGGGGATGTTGTAATTTTTTACCTCATACCATAGAAAGTGGAATGAATACTTCATCCACCATTATTTGGGTGAAAGTAGATTCAATAACAGCGGGTGGAACAGCTACCATAGATATGAATTATGGTAATGCATCGGCTGCTAGTGGAGATGATGCAGCTGCTACCTTTGATCTTTGGGAGCCTTTTGATAGTATCGTCAACCATTTTTCGTCTGCATGTGGCTCAGCATCTTATACCGTTGCCAGTGGTGCTGCTGACATCAGTTGGTCAAGTTCCTATATGCTTAATTCAGATATCACTTTTGACATGGATACTGTATATACCGGTGAAATGATGGTTAATGCTGCTTCGGGTAATTGGCCTGGCATTAACTTTAGCGGCGCCACACCCGGTTTGCATCATGGATATGGTATGTTGTTAGGTTCAGGGGTTAGAATTGGTAAAGCGGGTTCAACGGCTCCTAATTATTGTAGAGGAGAAAACTGGGCATCTACCGTTTTTAGTACTCCCGGTTCAGTAACAGGATTATGGTCGATTACCTGGATTGCCACGGGAAATATTATCGGGGATTTTCCAGGGCTTGGATTATTAACTTCCACGGATACTGAACATAGCAGAAGCCAGGATTTGAACTTATGTATTGGTGGAATTTCGTCTGGAGCCGGAGCGATGAATGTCGATTGGGTTAGGGTAAGAAAATATGCTCCAACCGTGCCGACATTCTCCTTAGGTGCGGAATCTCCATTGAGCCTTCAAACCGTTTCTTTAGGTAATGATACATCCGTTTGTGATATAAGTGGTGGATTATTAATGGATGCAGGAGCTGGATTTAGTTCATATACCTGGTCGGGTATTGCATCCGGCTCTACACAAACCGCTACCGTAAATACCGTGGGTCAGGTAATTATTAATGCAGTAGATGCCAGTTCATGTCCTTCAACGGATACTTTATTGGTTAGCGAATTTGCACCTATCAATTTAAATATTGGCGTGGATCAAATCATTTGTTCGGGTGATACCTTAACTTTAGATGCAGGAGCAGGATTTGCTAACTATACATGGTCTTCGGGTGGAACCAATCAACTTGAATTGGTAAGTGCTGTAGGAAATTATATTGCGAATGTAACCGATGTAAATGGATGTACCGATGCGGATACGATTGATGTTAGTTTCTATCCTCAACCTACTTCTTCCTTTACGTTTTCATCTACTTCATTAGCTACCACATTTAGCAATACTTCTACCGGAGGTGTTTCTTATTTCTGGTATTTTGGGGATGGAAATACTTCTACCAATTTTGATACGGTTCATGTATTTGCCGTATCTGGAACCTATAATGTTTGTTTAACGGCTACCAATTCTGATAACTGTGAAACAACCACATGCAACAATGTTACCGTTGCCAATACCGGAATCAACAATGATTTGACAGAAGCAGGAATAAAGATTTATCCAAATCCTGCAAAGGACTTCATCTTCATTAGTTCTATAAATTCTACTGAAGAAATGGGTATTGTAATAACTGATATGTTAGGTAAAATAGTTTATGTAAAACAACCTGCCATCATCAACCAAATGTCCATCGATCTAACTTCGTTTGCTAAAGGGAATTATATCATTCAAATTTCGGTTGCAAATCGTCAATACTATTCTTCACTCATCATTGCGGAATAATTTTACTCAGTGAATTGGGTAAAATTAATTTTTGTTTTGTGAGGTATTCAATCTTTGAGTGCACAAAGTATATTGGTTGAACCGCAGGAATTTAATAAGTATGCAGGGGATTCCAGCATTCAAAAACTAGATGTACGCAAAGGATTAGAATTCGAATTAGTGGGACATATTCCGGGGTTTTTTCAAATTAGTATCGTTGATCAGCAATTTGAAGAGAAGGTAAAATCTCATTTCCAAACGAATCAGCCGATTTTGGCAACTTGTTTTAGCGGGCATAGGAGCATAGATGCCGTAAAAAAATTGGAGCAAATGGGTTTTACAAAAATTATTGAATTAAAAGGCGGATTAATTAATTGGATGGGGAAGGGTTATGCTTTAGAATAATTCTTCCACTTCTATTTTACTCAAATATTTATCGAATACAAATTCATTATCTCTGCATTCAATCCAATAAATTTGATTGGTAGCCATGGAGCGACCTACTTCCACATAAAAATTGGCTAATTGAAAAAGTTCTATGTTATGGGTAAGATGACGACGTCGGGTTAGGTAGTTTCCTTTTTCTTCAACTACCTTATGCTTAAGTGCCAAGGGGAGTTGCAGGAATTTTTCTTTAAGTAGCCCGATCATATTATATGCAAATAAAGGTCATTTATGCTAATTTTACAAGGAAATTCAGCGATAATATTGAATTGTACAGTCCATAGATATGATATTTAAACTCGAAGCTCCTTTTGAACCTACCGGTGATCAGCCAGATGCGATTCAACAATTGGTAAAAGGAATCAATGATAAAGTGCAGTTTCAAACCCTGTTGGGTGCTACCGGTACCGGTAAAACCTTTACGGTTGCCAATTTGGTGCAACAGGTACAAAAACCCACCTTGGTTTTAAGTCATAACAAAACCCTGGCGGCACAATTATACGGAGAGTTTAAGCAATTTTTCCCCCAGAATGCTGTAGAATATTTTGTATCCTATTACGATTATTATCAACCCGAAGCTTATATTCCATCGTCGGATACGTATATCGAAAAAGATCTTTCCGTTAACGAAGAAATTGAAAAATTAAGATTGAGTACTTCATCTGCTTTGTTATCTGGAAGAAGAGATATTCTCGTGGTATCTTCCGTTTCCTGTATTTATGGTATGGGAAATCCGGCCGACTTTTATGCACAAACCGTCCGAATTAAAAAAGGAGATATCATTAGTCGGAATCAGTTTTTATATAAGTTGATTGAAGCCCTCTATTTTAGAACAGAGGGTGATTTTAAAAGAGGAACCTTTAGAGTTGTTGGTGATACCGTAGATATATTTTTGGCCTATGCAGACAATGCAGTACGCATTATGTTTTGGGGAGATGAAATTGAAGAAATTGAATTGCTGGATCCCTTTACCGGAAAGACCATTCAGCCATTAGAAAATTTTGTGATCAATCCGGCCAATTTGTTTGTAACCACCAAAGAAAGATTAAAAAATGCCATTGTACATATTCAGGATGATATGGTAAAACAAGTGGAATTTTTTAAACAGAACGGAAAACATTTAGAAGCGAAGCGACTGGAGCAACGGGTTGAACATGATATGGAAATGATTCGTGAATTGGGTTATTGTTCCGGCATCGAAAATTATTCCCGATATTTTGATGGCAGGATTGCAGGGAGCAGACCCTTCTGCTTGCTGGATTATTTTCCGGAAGATTGGTTGTTGATTATTGATGAAAGCCATGTAACCATGCCACAGTTAAGGGCCATGTATAATGGAGATCGGTTAAGAAAAACGAATTTGGTAGATTATGGATTTAGGTTAACGGCTGCGTTGGATAACCGACCTCTAAAATTTGAGGAATTCGAAACCATGATTAATCAGGTCGTATATGTAAGTGCTACTCCGGGTGATTACGAATTACAACAAAGCGAAGGAGTATTTGTAGAGCAGGTGATCAGGCCTACAGGTTTATTAGATCCATTGGTGGAGGTGAGACCTAGTGCCAATCAAATAGATGATTTATTAGATGAGATCCAAAAGCGGATTAAAGTAGATGAAAGAATATTGGTAACTACCTTAACCAAAAGAATGGCTGAGGAGTTAAATAAATACATGCAAAAACTCAACATTCGTTGCCGATATATTCACAGTGAAGTAGATACTTTAGAACGGGTAGAGATTTTACGTGATTTACGTTTGGGAATCTTTGATGTATTAATTGGGGTAAATTTATTAAGGGAAGGGTTAGATTTGCCGGAAGTTTCTTTGGTGGCAATTTTAGATGCAGATAAAGAAGGGTTTTTAAGGAACAAACGTTCCTTAATCCAAACCATCGGTCGTGCAGCTCGTAATGTAAATGGTTTGGTAATTATGTATGCGGATAAGGTAACGGACAGTATGGCGAAGGCCATAGAGGAAACCGAACGTCGCAGGGAGAAACAAATTGCCTATAATGTAAAACATGGATTATCGCCCAAAGCATTGGTAAAATCGAAGGATGAAATTTTACGTCAGACCCAGGTAGCGGGTAAAAAATTCGGAGATCGATCGAAAGAATATATTGAGCCGGATGAAATCAGCATGGCGGCGGAGGAGAGGGTGAATTATAAATCCAAGGCAGATATTCAAAAACTCATCGATCGTACCCGTAAACAAATGGAACATGCTGCTAAAGATTTAGATTTTATTCAGGCAGCCCGTTTAAGAGATGAGCTGTTTGAATTACAAAAACTCATGGAAGATTTTAAGTAGGCGAAAGTGAGAAGCATAGCAAAATTAAAACAACCTTATTTAATTCTATCCAGCACCCTGGATGGAATATTTTTTTCTTTTCCTTTTTCCTTCATGAGGCGAATGTAGGTCAAATAAGCGGGTTTGGCTTCTGCCGGCTTTTTTAAATCATATAAGGCATCTGCTTTTTGTAAATACGGACCCGACAATTGCGGATAGGTTTGATTGAGCCAACCATTCAATTCCACGCTTTGATCAAGGGAATCACCCTTATATAAATAATATCCATAATTGCCCATCCAAAGTCCGAATGAATCTTTGTATTCCTCTAAATAGGTATCTTCAAAAATAAGGGTTAAGCTAGTTTCGTCTGCTGCATTCCTAAGATTTTCAAGAGAATAATATTCTAAGGCTTCTTGAAAATATTGAATGGCCTTTGGATAATCTTTTTTGTTGCCGGCAAGTAAACTCAAAGTATTGGCTCTTGCTAAAATTTCTAATCCCACCCTGTCTTCATTCATATACGAAGAAGGATATTGAACGGAATAATAATATTCAATGGCTTCTTTTATTTTACCTTCTTTTAGTGCCGCTTCTGCAAGTAGAATGGACTCCTCACTGGGATCTGTATAGCTTACAGAAATTATTTCAATGGAGTTTCCTTTCCATGCCAGGGTATAATTTATTTCGGAGGCACGGAATGGATATTGAGTCCAAACATAAAGGGTATCATTTTTATAATAGGCTCTGGATTTGGCCTGATTAAAACCTTCTACCTCTTCGGTAAATTTGCCTAAAACTTTAAAGGTGGTTTCGGCTTGGTGGTATCCAACATATAAAATGGCGGGATCATATTGATAAGCGAATTCCAACACTTCAGCACCCTTGGGTATTCTTTTTTTGGGAACATCTTCCACGGCTAAAAATACCATTTCGGAATGAATGGGAATTGTGGATTGGCCATAAACCGTCGTATAAAATAATGTGTAGAAAAAGAAGATAAATTTTTTCATGTGGTTCATTTGATTCGGTCCTTTACCCTTTGAGGAATAAGGGATTCATCACCTCTATTAACCATGAGGATATCATACCGATCGTAAAATGGTTTGGATTCTTCTTCTCTTTGTAAATCGAACAATACATCTGCCCTCACCAAATAGGCTTCAGCCAATTTAGGATAACAAGCATTTACAAATTCTGCCAATGTTAAACTTCTTTCTAATGAATCGCCTTTATATAAATAATAAGCATAATCACTCATCCACGGACCCAATGAATCAATTTGTTTAGTTTCGAAGGTGGCCATCACAATTTTATTATAGGCATATTCATCGGCCGCTTCTATAAAACTTTTGTTTATTTGATATACAAAGGCTCCATCCATATATTCAATGGACTCTGCAAATACATCAGCCAATGCAGCTTCTTTCGCAAGGTAATGAGCAACTCCTAATAATTTAAAGGCAATTTTTGCCTGATTGGCAATAGGTGTATATTCAATTTGGTTATAATACTGAGCGGCTTCTCTAACATTTTTTTTTCTCAAGGCAGCATCTCCATTTTGTTCGGCCTCCTTGCTGGCATCGTAGGTATAAGACTCCCAATAGTTGAGTTTTTTGCTATCCCAACCATAATAATGGTAGGTTTGGTCGGATTTATATTTTACATGTGACCAGAAAAAGAGGGTATCATTTCTATAGAATGCTTTACAATCGGCCCCTTTAAAATCATCGAATTCTTTACCGAATTTACTGATGATTTTATATTGACCACCTCCCATTTCATATCCAAATCCTACGGGTTGATTATTATCACCGGCAGTAACAAAGCCTAATTCAGCAACACCTGCAGGTAATAGTTCTTCGGGTAAACTATCTACCAAAATAATTCCGGTATAAGTTATCTTCTGAGAAAAACTAATGACTGAATGAAGAATGAAAAAAAGGAAGATGAATTTTTTCACGTGTTTGGATTATATTCAAATATACTGATTTTATTGGCAAATATTGAGCCAGTTTGTAATCGGTTGCGGCTCGGATACTTTGGTTGCCATAAAAAAACCTACCCTTTCAATCGAACCCTCGGATCCACCACAGCATACATAATATCTACGATGATATTGAGCAAAACAAAAATACAGGTGATGGTAATCACCGAACCCATCACTACCGGATAATCTAATTTCTGCAAACCATCCACCAGGGTTTTCCCGATCCCCTGCCATCCGAAAATATATTCGATAAAAACGGCTCCTGCCAGCATACCCCCAAGCCATCCTGAGATAGCTGTGATTAACGGATTCGCAATATTGATAAGGGTATGTTTTACTAGAATTTTATTAGGTGCCAATCCTTTAGCTTTAGCGGTTCGGATAAAATCCATTTTTTGAATTTCTAATAAGTTATTTCTGGTGAGTTGAGCAATTACAGATAGAGGTCTGATCCCCAGGGTTAAGGCAGGCAGAATTAAATTTTTAATGGATAAATATTTTTCTCCGGTATATTCATCTACATTGTACAAACTGCCCCATGTCGGCAGACCAGTAAAGGCATGCAATACATAACCCAATAACCAGCTCATGAGGATGGCTGCAAAAAATGAAGGTAAGGCCATTCCTCCGGATGCCAAAAAAATAATAGCCCGATCGATCCAGGTATTTTGATTTTTGGCGGCAAAGATTCCTAATAGAATTCCTAAAAGGGTAGCAAAAAGAATAGCCGAAAAAGCTAAAACAATGGTTCCGGGAAGTGCTTTTGAAATGGTTTCCCCAACGGAACGATCGGTTTGAAAACTTTTACCCAGATAAGGAGTTTTAAGAATCCAGTATTTTTGAGCTCCATCAAAAAGCTTTATTCCCTTGTGTTTTACTTCTTGAGGATAAACAGATATAAAGGATAAATCATTGGCATAATATAAAACCTGTTTCCAAACAGGTTGATCCAAATGATACGCTTTTTTAATTTCATCTACCGTTTGTTGATCGGTGTTTTGTCCGGTTATTTCGTACACGGCCTTTCCATCTTTATTAATAAAACTAAAGAAGATAAAAGAAAGGGCGAATACGACAGATAGGATGATGAGAAATCCGTACAATGTTTTTTTGAGTATGTAGCTAATACTCATAGGTGGAGTATTTTTTTTGTCATCACTGGTGAGGTGGAGACATCTCTATTATTATTGGTTGAGATTTCTCCACTACGCTGCGCTCCGGTCGAAATGACAAATGAATTTATACTCAACGTTATTTTAAATAACTTTTCTGTTGTTTCTCCAATGTGGGGAAATCATTATAATGCCATTTATCTAACACAATACCATCTTTAATAAGTATTAATCCCGGATTTGAACGTAGAATAGTTTTAAGGGCTTTCTCATCATTTTGATAAATGTTAAACATGATGTTATGATCATGTCTGAATTTATCTATTTTATCCGATGTAGAGGCCGTTCCTCCCAAAATAAAAATCTTGTTCTGGATACAATAGTCGGTTAAGGCCGTAATCTTATCCATGTTTTTGGTAGTGGTTTTATCTAAATTATACCCTAACCATAAGAAGGTATAACCTGGATTTTTAATCAATGAATCAGCCATTAGTTGTCCTGTATTTGGATCTTCTAATCTAAAGTCTTTGATTTTAGCTTCGATGGCTGGTTTAATGATTTTTTTGTCTTGTTTATAGAAAATATGATTGGCTTCAAAGGTGCTATCTAACCAACTCCATTCTTTGGTAGATTGATGTACTTCTTCGCAAGTGGCTTTGTTGAGGTAAACCATTTCAACTTCTGCTTGTTCGGCAACGGAGATGAGTTGTTCACGAATATTGTTTCCAGGGGCCCAGGGGCGATAATCTTTAATTGGCATATGTCGTGTACCATATAAGGTAAACATGGTGCAGGATAATACGATGGCCAAGGTAGTTACATAGGGTTGGAATTTCGATTCTGAAAATTTTCCGGATACCAATTTTGCCAACATAAAGGCACCTACAAACATGGCTGGGAACCACCATTTAAATTGAATCAGAATTAAAACAATCATTAAAATCAATGAACCGGCAGCAACTGCAATTTCATGTTTATTGAGTTTACTTCCTTTGATTTGTCGGTTCCAAATCCATAATGGAATAATAAAGGTCATTAAAAATATATCTTTCCAGAAGGATTGCCATGGCTCTAAATGTAAAGCATCTCCAAAACAACCGCAGTCGGTTACCTTATTGTATTGAGCGGTATAGAAAGTTAAAAAGGCAAAGAAAATGGTCATTCCCAATAAGGACCAGGTAGCGAATCTCATTTGGATACCAAAGAGTACCAAGAGTCCTAAGGCTACTTCAAATACGCATAAGAAAATAGATAACTGTTGGGCATGATCATGAAAAAATTTGAAGGCCTTTAACAGGAATTTTTTAAATCCACCTAGTTCCGATGTAGGAATATCAACGTATTCGTATTGTTTTTCGAATTTTAGTTTAGAGTAACAGGCAGAGGCTTTAATATCTTCAGGAACTTCCGTAGGAATTTCAACTTTCCTGGCTCCGATATCCTGACTGAATACTTCAAAATATTCTTCTAATTTATAACCTGTGCCATAAGGATCATTGGCTTTAATAAGACCGGATAGGACAAAGATGGTTCCTACAATAATCCTGCAAATGGTAATAAAAGTTAGTTTCATAAATTGAGTCTAATCGTTTTTATAGTATCAAAAGTAAGTTCAATTCTTATGGGATGTTTTAAATTTAACAAGATTAACATTTAGGCCAATTTGATGAGAGCAAATACACAGTAATTGATCATATCATAATAATTGGCTTCAATACCTTCGGATACAGAAGTCATTCCCTTATTACCTTCTATTTGTTTAATGCGCATAATACGAACCAATAACATATCGGTAAACGAACTTACCCTCATATCCCTCCAGGCCTCACCATAATCATGGTTTTTGGCTTCCATGAGTTCTTTAGCATATTTAGCATGTTTATTATAATGGGTTTCTGCGGCATCCACACCGAGTTCCAAGGCATCATCATTTTTTAATTCCAGTTGAATCAATGAAATAATGCTATAATTGAGGATTCCAATAAACTCCCCTTTAATATCATCTTCTATTTTTTGAGTTCCCTTCTCTTCAATAGTTCTGATTCGTTGAGCTTTGATAAAAATTTGATCA
>JBEIQI010000067.1:0-13110 GCA_040376605.1 Flavobacteriales bacterium
CTTTTTAAAGAATATAAAAAAGATCCAAGATAAAGCAGAATGATCGGCACTATGGCAAACCAATGCTTCCATTTAAACTCGACAATCATCCGATGGTCAAATAAAAATACTTGTTTAATTGCATTATAAAATGTTAACCATAAATGGTTATGTGGAACAGGAATATTAGGGAATAACCTCCCCTGAAAATGGTTATAAAGAAATAATAGTTGCACCAGACCAGTCAGCACTGCTATGATTAATGGAATCAAGTTGAAAACTTGGGTTCTCCATTTCCATCCTTTCCAGATAAGAATGGGTAAAAACATCATAGAAAATGGGCCGGTAAGGCCAGCAAGGAGCACAAAAAATGACAATCCAATGGAGGATCGAATTTCTTTAATCTTTAAATCAAAAAACAATAGAATGAGAATCAATGCCGAAAACCATTGTACATTGGTGAGATTCATATAGACCTCAAAAGCAATAGGTAAGAACCCAATGACCGATATCATAAAAAATCTAGTTCGTTGTTGAAAGGGTATAAAAGACCAGATCAAATAAAAGTATATGAGATAAATGAGATAGGTGAAATAATTATAGAAAGTTGGCACCCACTCCAATGGAACCTGAGTTAGCTTAGCCAGATATGATACCGTTCTTGGAATAAAATGAATATAACCATTATAGTTTTGAAACGGAATAAATTCCTCATGATGGTCTTGTTCAACAAAAAAAACCATGCCATCCTCTGCCCAAAACTGTGGATTGGTAAACGCATCTGCCCGTCGATAAACTAATGCAACAGTGAATAAAAGAATAGCCAAAAGAAACAATCGGTTATTCTTCCAAACCTGAGAACCTATATTTTTAGAGGGCAAGCCTAAAGTCATGTGCTCCCCGAGTTAAATGAATATTATAGCATGGATCATCGTCGATATACTTTTGCCAATTCGCCTTAAATAAGTCTAGCTCCTTTATATGCCTTGCATAGGATTCTTTATTCATATGAGGATGGCCCCTGGTTAAAGACTCATAGTGATATAATTCTACATGAGGTAAATAAACATTATTTAATCCGAGTTCCTTTAACTTCAAACAAAAGTCTACGTCATTATATTCTACTTCAAATTCTTCATTAAATCCACCCACCTTATCATAATCGGATACTTTTACCATTAGGCAGGCGGCAGTTAATGCACTATAATTATTAATCGATTGAATATAATTAAAATACCCCGCCTCATCTTTATGCATTCCCACGAAGGTATGTCCGGCAATTCCACCTAAACCAATCACCACGCCTGCATGCTGTATGGTATTATCGGGATACAATAATTTAACACCGGCCACACCCACATCTGGTCGTTGTACTTGTTCAACCATCGATTCCATCCAATCTACAGTAATTACTTCTGTATCGTTGTTTAATAATAATAAATAATCACCCTTCGCTTTTTCACGACCAAAGTTCATTAGTTTACTAAAATTAAAAGGAATGTTATGCTCCCAATAGGCAAATTTTGTAGGATATTTCTTTGCGTAGTCATCGATTAATTCAAACAGGGCTTTCTCTTTGCTATTATTAGAAATGACAATAATTTCGAAATTCTGATAAGTACTCTTTTCAAATATAGAATCAATACAAACCTTAAGTACCTCAGCATTATCCTTGGTTGGAATAATAATAGAAATAAGTTGATTTTTTTGATAGTTGTAACGAATAGAATATCCCCTGAATCCCGGAAGAAAATCAACTTTTGCAGGCTGACCTATTCTATCGAAATGTTCCCTTAACGCATTTTGAGCCGCAATATAGGCGTAGGGCTTGGCCTCTTCGCTATGAGCTGCAGAAGCTTTATGAATTCTCCAATGATATAAAATTTTAGGTATATGGTGTATGTTTTGAGTTTTATCAATAAAACGAAGCAACATATCATAATCCTGACTTCCTTCGAATCCTGCTCTAAAACCACCTATTTCCTTTAAAATACTTGTTCGGCAAACTACCACATGTCCCAGATAATTTCGGGAAGTAAAATGATCAGGACACCATTTAGGTTTAAAATGAGGAACAGAATGTATGCCATTCTCATCAATCTTATCTTCATCCGAGTATATGAGATCTATGCTGTTATCCGTGTTAATTGAATCTACCACATGGTATAAACAATCGGCAGACAATAAATCATCATGATCCAATAATAAGGCAAATTCGCCAGTTGCCAATTCTAATGCCGAATTAGAGGCTTTAGAAATATGACCGTTTTCCTTTCTATATTCTACTTTTATTCTAAAGTCGTTTTTGGCAAACTCATCAATCATTTCCTTGATTCGTTTATTGCTGGATGCATCATCAGCAATACAAAGCTCCCAATTCTCATAAATTTGACCTAATACCGAATGAATGGTTTGACGGAATAATTCTTCTGGTGGATTATAAACCGGAAGGATAATACTGATGAGTGGTTTTTGAGCAAAGGCCTCACTATTTTTTTGTATTCACGAAATTCAGATTCACGAGGGAAGTTACGCAGCATCCACTGATGGTATGGGTCTCCTGCATTTAGCTGATAAGTTGCATTACCGGCATCCGTAACGGGTATAATTCTAACAGGAAACTCCTCTAACCAAATATAAAGGGTTTTGAATATTTTCTTAAAAAATCTACGGGTTATAATTTTACCTTTCCCGAGGGTAAAGAAGAAAATTTTCTTAAGAAATCCCAATCCGGGAATTCGGAATTTTTTCTTGGCGGAAGAAGGTTTAAAATATCCTTTAAATTTTAGCAGGTTTTTTCTAATTTTCCAGGTTCGGGTACCTTCAATATCCTTAATGCGCTGCTCGTAATTTGCAATTAAACCTAGGGCTTGTTTTTGATACGATTTTAAAATAGAAATTTCCTGATGAAGTAAATCAATGGTAGATTTTAATTGAGCTCTGGCAGACTCCAATTCGGCAATCATGGTATCCTTTTGTTGGACAACTCCATGAAGTTCCGTTAACTGCTCTTTATGCTTAAGTTCAACCTGTGATAAATGATAGATCGCCTCCTTTTTTATCCGACCCATCTCATTATTAAAACTATTTTGATGCGCTAAAAGGGCCTCATCATAGTGAGCTCTGATTTTATCTGCCTCTTTGATACTTGCATCGTGCAAGAGTTGGTGAAAAACTTTTTCGAGTTTTCCTTTCTCCACTTGCAACATTTCCATTTGAGATGATTCCCAAACAGCTAATGCTCCGTGTAAAGAAGTAATTGCTTCTTTATAATGTACATTATATAAGGTAGAATGCTTTTCAACAATATAATTAACCGTTTTTATTCTCCTTTCAGGATTAGAGGCCGAACTTAATAACCCGGTAGTACTTACCCTATAATAGAATAAAGTTTCGGGTATATAATGAAACTTAAATCCATTCGCATAAGCATTCAACCAAAATTCCCAATCTTCATACGCATTATTCGGAATATCTACATCATAACCATGATTGCTTTCCCAAACTTGCTTACGATAAACACCGCAAGCATCAATATAATTACCGGCAACCATTTTTTGAATATCGAACTCACCTGTTGGTCTTACCTCACTTCTTTCACCAAATAAAATACAATCAGAATAAACGACCGAAACATTTACATCCGCCTCCATTATTTCAATTGCCTTCCGATATAATTCCGGTTTAATCATATTATCAGCATCCAACGGCAAAATATATCTACCCTTGGCATGCTCAATGGCTGTATTTCTGGCTGCAGAAAGACCTTTGTTGGTTTGATGGATAATTTGATAACCGCGTTCCTCCAAATTTTTCAAAGTGACAATAGTAGCCTCATCGTTGCTGCCATCATTCACAATAATGATTTCATAAAAATCGTCTGAATTATTTTTTTCAACGCTATTTAATGCCTCCTCAATATAAGCCCCATGATTATAACAGGGTATAATAATTGAAACCAATATTTTCTTTTCCTCTTGCATTAATTAAATAATTGATGATAATGATTAACCAATTCACCAGCATTTCCCTGATAAATAATTTCCCCATGTTCCAACAATATCCCTTTATCACAAATTCGCTCTATATCGGATACTGCATGTGAAACAAATAAAATAGTGGTTCCTTTGTTTTTTAACTCGAGGATTCGGTTGTAACATTTATTTTGAAAACCTTCATCACCTACCGCCAATATTTCATCAATGATCAAAATTTCCGCTTCTTCTGCTAAAGCAATGGAAAAGGCTAATCGAGCCATCATCCCGCTTGAATATCTTTTTATTTGCATCTTAAGATCCGAATCACTTAATTCTGAAAAATCTTTAACCGCCAGAATCGTTTTATTTAAGGCGGACGTTGGTATACCGGTAAGCAAACAACTTAATCGAATATTATCGAACCCACTCAGTTCAGGTTCTAACCCAACCCCTAATGCCAATAATGGAGAAATCCTACCCTTAACTTCTACCGACCCATGATCTGCTTCTATGATCCCGGAAATAATCCTTAACAAGGTACTTTTCCCACATCCATTTCTCCCCATGATGGCAAAACAATTTCCCTTTTCTACCGAAAATGAGATTCCCTTTAATACCTTCTTTTTTTGAAATGGCCGTCTACTTCCAATATTGTGCAACATTTCTTTAAACGTATTGATGCCGTTATTTTGAGTATAAAACCCAAAATGTAAATCATTCACTTGTATGATCTCTGTTGTTAACATCAATAAAAAGAAATAAAATTTTTCTGTAATTTTTTAAAAACAAAATAACCAATACCCAAAAATGAAAATGCAATGCCCAACATCATCAACCAATCTATCATTGGAGGAATTTGATGTTCATAAATACATTGTCTAAAACCATGTACAAAATAATAAATAGGATTAAGTTTCATCGCCCAACGTATATTCTCCGGAATAAGGTCAACGGGATATGCAATTGGAGTAAAATAAAACAAAGCCGGCATTAAGGTATTCCATAATAAACCAATATCGCGGTAAAAGACATTTAGTGCACAAAGGAGATAGCCAATTCCAAGAATAAATACTAAATAAATATGAAGAATAACCAGGGCCAATAAACTTTCCCAACCGGGGATAAATCCAAGCCAAAGCATGATGCCCGTAAATGGAATCAACAATAAATAAAAGTTTACAGAAGATGCGACTAATGATGCTTTAGGAAAAACAGCAGGAGGAATAGCGATTGATTTTAATACTCCTGCATTTTCCAATACAGATGAAATCACAGAATTGGTTGCTACCGGAAATAAAGTCCAGACTACAATTCCAGTAACGGCATAGAGTGGATAATTTTCAATTTGAGGAAAAGCTTTGCCGAAAATATAGTTGAAGATCAGTAGGAATATGAGAGGATTTAAAATACTCCAAAAAAATCCAAGTAATGAATTCTTGTATTTTACCCGAATATTTTTTAATGCCAATGCCCAAATAAGCAAAATTTTTTGCTGAAAAGTTCTATGAATAATATGAGCAGGCATAAAGTGGCAATGAAAGTAATAAAATTTAACGAAAAGCTTGCCTGCCTTATAAAGGTATAACGGTTTATGCGTTCAGCCAACGATGATTATCTTTAAAATCCCCTTCATTAAAGCCAACCGCAAATGAAATAAAGAAATTAGCTAATTTGAATATCAAATTGAACCAGGTTTACAAACTGAGAAACCCTTTCTTTAAACTCAGCATCTGATAAACTTACGACCCTATCAATCCCAAATTTTTCAACGCAGAAAGAAGCAATGGCTGAGCCATAAATAACAGCACGCTTCATGTTTTCAAAACTAATATCATCGGTAGATGATAAATGTCCGATAAAACCTCCGGCAAAACTATCACCAGCCCCGGTTGGATCAAATACGTCTTCTAAAGGAAGTGCTGGGGCAAAGAATAAATCATTTCCATGAAATAACAAGGCTCCATTTTCGCCCTTTTTTATAATTAAGTATTTAGGTCCCATACTTAATATTTTCTTAGCGGCTTTTACCAAGGAATATTCCTTTGATAACTGACGAGCCTCTTCATCATTAACGGTAAGTACATCCACTCTTTTTAATACTTCCAAAACATCGTCCCAAGCAATATCCATCCAGAAGTTCATGGTATCAAGCATTACCAGCTTTGGACGCTTATTCATTTGGTCTAAAACTTTCATTTGCAGCTTAGGCATTAAGTTCCCCAACATCAAATAATCCGCATTTCTATATGCTTCTGGAACGATAGGATCAAAATCTGCCAATACGTTTAATTGAGTATCCAGGGTGTCTCTTGTATTCATATCATTATGGTACTTGCCCTCCCAGAAAAAAGATTTTTCACCTTTTTTTACTTGTAAACCTTCAATATCAATATGACGATCTGTGAAGTTTTTTATGCCTTGTTCAGGAAAATCTTCTCCAACAACAGAAACCAATTTTATATCATTTTTAAAAAAGGATGCTGCCAAACTAAAATGGGTGGCCGAGCCTCCAATAATTCTTTCTGCTTTTCCAAAAGGGGTTTCGATGGTGTCGAGTGCAACGGTTCCAACAACTAAAAGGCTCATATGAGTAGTTTTAAATTTAAGTGGCAAAAATAAGAAAATAGTTTATGCCCCCTATTTAGCAGCATAAGCAATGGTTGCAATGTTCAATGATCTGATCCCTGAACTCAACAAGGCCCTGCCACAAGCCTCCAGGGTGGCCCCTGTGGTTATAACATCATCCACCAACAAGATACTTTTGCCTTTTAAAAATGAGGAATTGTTGATTTTAAATGCATTTTCTACATTTTTTACCCGATCGGTTCTCGACTTCTTGGTTTGTGTTGTAGTATAGTGAACCCTTACAAGTGAATGCTTATCCAGGGGAACATCCAAGCTTTTGGAGAGACCCTGAGCCCAAAACTCACTTTGATTAAACCCTCTTTCCCTTAACCTTCTTTTATGCAGGGGCACAGGAATAATATAATCCAACGGATGGTGAAAGGATTTAACAATTTCAGTACCATACATAATACCTAGGTGTTCCGCCAATAATTTATTGCCTTTATATTTAATGGCATGTAACATATTTTGCGTACTTAACCCTTGATCGTAAAATAAATAAGAAGAAATAAAATCGACTTTTAATCTTAATTTAAGTAAATCATCTAAAGGATTTAGCCGCATCTTATGGTAATCCGTTACAGGCAGCGAAAGGGCACAAATAGTGCAGATATGGCGTTCTCTATTCACTAATTCATCCCCGCAAGATGCACAAGTTACCGGATAGAAAAGCCTACTGAATGCCTGGAGATGTGAAATTCCTGCCAAAAAAGGTACAATTTTAAGGTTAATATACTATTTTTGAATCAAATACTCATAATATGGAACAGAATCAATTATCAACAGAAACTAAAAAAAGCGGAAATAAGGCGGTTTCCATCATCCTTATTTTTATGATTATTGTTTTAAGCGGAGCGACCGGCTTTCTGGTATGGAAATATATGGACACCTTTAAAAAATACGAAGGTTTAAAAGTGGAAAAAATTGCATTAGATACCACTATCACAAAACAAAACAAAGAGTTGAATGATATGAAATTGGAATTGCAAAAAATGGAAGGTGCTATTCCAAAAAGTGTTGCTGATTCTTTAAATAATGTAATTGCTGATTTACAAAATAAAATTGCCAATAATCCTACCCGTGTTGTTTATAGTGGTGGAAGCAATAAAAAAGAAATTGAATCCTTAAAAGAGGAAATTGCGGCTTTGCAATCCAAGTATGACGCCCTTTTAAAAGAACGTGATGCACTTAAGACCGAAATTGAAAAATTAGCAACTGATTACAATAATTTAAGTCAGGAAAAAACTACGTTAGCTAACACCAACAAAGGCTTACAAGCCAAGGTGGATTTGGCGGCCCAGTTGAAGTTTTCCGACGCAATGCTGTCCGGTTATAAGTTGAATAAAAAAGGCGTGAAAAGTTTTGAAGAAAAAGCTAAAAAAGTAATGGGTTTCGAAATTAGTTTCAAAATCCAAGAAAATTTAGTTGCCGAGGAAGGAGAAAAACAAGCTTTTATTGTAATTACCGGACCGTACAAAAAAGTATTGGCAGAAAGCAGCGCTAATGTCTTTCAGGTAGGTGGTATTGATAAGGTTTTTAGTATTCAAAAGTCGTTTTACTTTAATAGCAAACTAGCCTTGATTAGTGCAGATTATAAAACCGCAGAAATTTTAAAAGATGGAGAGTACACTGCAGAAATTTATGTAGACGGGAAATTATGTGGTACGGCCGTTAACTATCTTAAAAAATAAATCAACTATTTTATACAAAGAGCACTCTAATTAGAGTGCTTTTTTTTTGCCCAAATAAATTAGCCTCTATCTTTAGGTTTATTCAACACAAAGTTTTGTCCCAAATATACTTTTCTTACCTGCTCATCCGAAGCCAACTCCACGGCTGTTCCCTGTTTAAGAATCTTTCCTTCAAATAATAAATAAGCCCTATCCGTGATACTGAGGGTTTCATGAACGTTATGGTCGGTAATCAGGATTCCAATCTTTCTTTTCTTGAGTGAATAAACAATTTCCTGAATATCCTCAACAGCAATTGGATCCACACCGGCAAAAGGCTCATCCAATAAAATAAACTTAGGATCAACGGCCAATGCTCGGGCAATCTCAGTTCGCCTGCGTTCTCCTCCCGATAAAAGATCTCCTCTATTTTTACGAACCTTACCTAATCCAAATTCTTCGATCAGTTCTTCACAACGCTGGGCTTGCTCTTGTTTCGAAAGCTTGGTCATTTCCAAAACAGCTTTGATATTATTTTCTACACTTAACTTTCTAAAAACTGAAGCTTCTTGTGGCAAATATCCTATACCCGCTCTGGCCCTTTTATACATGGGTAAATCGGTGATATCCTGTTGCTCTAAAAATATTTTACCTGCATTGGGTTTTATCATACCTACCATCATATAAAAGGTGGTGGTTTTACCCGCTCCATTTGGACCTAATAAACCTACAATTTCGCCTTGCTCCACTTTTACGCTAACATCGTTTACCACAACTCGGCTCTTATATTGTTTGAATAAATTTTCTGCCTTTAAAATCATGGTTGCTTTGTTTAAAAGTCAAATGCGAAACTTCCGAAAATGCCCCAATTAAATGCCTCATTGTAAAGCATACTTCCAGGATTATTTGGATCAGGTTGTTTACGGTGGGTTAATCGGTACACAAAATCAATACGAATTATATTAAATATATTTTCGATACCTACATTCATTTCCATATACGGAACATACTTTCCGGTCAGCTGATCCTTTAATTCGTATGTACCAGGAGGTAATGCCACATAACGTTTATTCTGATCCGTTAGGTTACCCCATACACCGCGAATCCCCACAATCTCTCTCCATTTTAATTTACTAAAGCCTGGAATTTTATTAAAAAAGAATCCTTCGAAATGGTGTTCATAGGAAAAGGAAATAAATTGATCGCTTACAAACTCAAAATAATTCATACAATTAAATGCATACTTATCATATGAATAAGTATCATTCCCCGGATGAATTTCTAATAATGGATAAGGCACCTGACCAAAGATTTTACCCATTTGTACGGTATATTCGCCATAACCCAAAGGCTTCAATCGAATAATATCTTTAATGTTTAATCGCAATAAATGGTAGTTATAATCACTGCCTAAAATACCCTTAATTCCAGCGGCATAAATAATTTTTATTTCGGGCCATTTACCTCGAATTTGTCGACGTTTAGTTCTCCCTGTAATTTGTCGTTGACCAAAAGCCAAGGTGGTTTCCAAACGAATTTCGAAACGGGTAAAACTGGGTAGGTAACCAGTAATTGCACCATTGGCATCCACTGTTGGAAAAGGGAGAGTGCTGGTTGGGAAAACCTGTTGCCAATCTACCGTAAGTTTCTGATTAAATCCTTGGAACCAATCGTGATCATAAGTTATCTGCGCTTGATTAATATACGATAGGGTTCTTAAAGTTCTCCTTCTTAAAAAAGTACCAATAAGATTATCAGGGCGGAACTGACCAGGGTTTAAGCCAATCTGCTCAATTCCTTGCCTACCCATTACGGTAAGCATTCTCCAGGGCTTTTTGTCTTTGGTAAGATGAATACTTGCATACGCTTGCCATTTCCATCTCTTATCTCCAAACCCATAAGCTACATAACCTTCGCCAATAAATCTTCTACTTAATGAGTCACCTGTACGAATCCCCATTTTAATCCGATCCCCTTCAATATCATTTCTGGAGTATATTTCATAAATAGGTCCTATACCCACATAATTAAAATTCACATAACCCGATCCAATTAAATCACCCACCTTCACCAAAAATTTTACAAAAGGCTTTTGTTTAATGAGCTCGGCATTTTTATAAATCTTCACGCCCACCGAATCCAAGGTATCGGGTCTATGTGCTACCCACCACGCCTCGGGATGAGATAAAGTATCTGCATCTTCTACACTTCCCATGGGTGGAATTTGTTTGGGAGGTTTTTCATTTAAAACAAAATCATTAAAGGTGGTTGACTTTACCACGGATAATAAAAATTTATCCTGCTTCGGACCCAAATTCATTGTAAAGCTGATAAAGTCTGTGGGATTAATATCTAACCGAATCCTTTCACGTTCCAAAACAAAATGACTTGAATCGTTCTCTAATTTTCTGTATCCAACATCCACCTGAAGATTTGTAAATAAATTGATGTTGGCATTTTTATCCATTTTCAAATCAGCCTTCATAATGGCATAAGTGGTATCTGCCACCCAAATGCTGCCTGTATAAATGAGCTCAGTAAATAATTTCGGCCTTAGTTCAATTTGAAAACATCTGCGTCCATGAATCTTGGTAGTATCAGTAACTCGATAATCATAATAAGTAGTACCAATAGGATTTACCGGACCCATGAAAATTTTCCCTAAAACATTTTGATAATCATCATATACATTAAAATCAGAAAACAAGGTAGTTGTTAAGGCGCCTAATCCAAGGAAATCATTTTCTATTCCCGAAATCTTATTACCCCATTGATATTTACTTTCGAGTTGACCTCGTTTTTTATAGAGATCCGCAAATGCTTCTACCATCATGGCTGGATACATAATAATTCCATCCACGGTATCCGGATTATCAAATACCTCTTTAATAGGTCGCATAATTAATGACTTCTTAAACTTAGGAGTTACATTAAATATGCTGAGTTTAGTATTTTCATAAACACTTACAAAAAAGCTATTGGCTCGTTTAAAATCAGTGAACCTTCTGCGGGCAATAACACTATCGATTAAAACTTCCGCAGGATTCCTTTTGGGCTTAACAGTAAATTCCTTAATTTCATTAGAAGCTGTTTCTAAATAAATTAGGACATCTTTATTATTCTTCCCGGCAATTATTGGATACTCAACTGTTTTATATCCGGTTCCTCTAACGATAATGGCTGTAACTGACTTTTTAGTAGAAATGGAAAATTTACCATCCTTGATATCTATATTATCTCCGTTTAACGAATCTTCTTTAAAAATTACGCTGGCAAATGCAGGTAAGCTATCATCTACTTGAAGCACAATTCCAGACACCTTGGTAACTTGGGCTACCATTGGATCTAACACCATTAACAATAAAAATACAAGTATGTACCTTTTATTTAGCATCTATTATTTATTATTTTCCAATGCCTCCCAATATTCAACAGCCCTTCTGGTATGAGGAATTACAATGGTTCCACCTACCAAATTGGCAATTGCAAAAACTTCAAATACCTCCGCTTTGGTTACTCCCTCCTCAAAACATTTACCTAAATGATATTTGATACAATCATCGCATCGAAGCACCATTGAACTAACTAATCCCAGCATTTCCTTGGTTTTAACGTTAAGGGCACCCTCCTGGTATGTTTGGGTATCCAGATTAAACATTCTTTTTAAAACCAGGTTATCATTAGCAAGAATTTTTTCATTCATTCTGCTTCGATAATCATTGAATTCTTCTACTGAATTACTCATGAGGGTTATGGGGCGTTTTTTTACAAAAAAAGTGGAAGTTAGTCAATAAATCAAGTATTTAAGCCTCTTTATAGACCCTTTTGGCGATAACGATGCTAATTTCATAAAGAATCAATAAGGGAATAGCCACCAATATCTGGCTTACCACATCAGGTGGTGTAATGATAGCTGCTAAAATCATAATGATTACAATAGAATGTCGACGGTACCTTTTCAAAAACTTGGGGCTTACCAAGCCCACCTTGGCCAGGAAATAAATAAAGATGGGCATTTGAAAAATAACACCTGTTCCCAGCACCAGATTAAGAACCGTAGAAAAATAAGAGGAAATTAAAGGATTGTTTTTAACCGTATCCCCCATTACATTATAGGTAAGTAAAAAGTTAACCGTAAGGGGCACAATAATAAAGTAGGCAAAACATACCCCCATGAAGAATAAGAGAGAAACAAAAAATACCAATCCCGAAATATTCTTTTTTTCCTTTTGATACAAAGCCGGCTTAATAAATCTCCATATTTCCCAAGCCACATAAGGAAAAGATAGAATGAACCCTGCAATTAACGAGGCCCAAATATGATAAGTTAACTGACCTGCCATTTGGGTATTTTGAAACTCAATTAACTGAGACTGATCTAGACATAAAGCGGACATCCCAAGACTATTGCCTAATTGGCATAATAGTCGATATGAAATAAAATCTTCTCTGGATGGACCTAAGATAATATCATGAAAAAGGATATTGGGGAAATTGAATGCCACAATAGCCAAAACAACGATAGCCACCACTGATCGCACCAAATGCCAGCGGAGTTCCTCCAGATGGGACAAAAACGACATTTCTTTACCTTCGGCCATGTAGGGGGCAAATGTACAGAAAAGACCTCATTCTTAAGCCTGGTAATTACAAGTGATCTGAAATAATTCTTAAGAAGGCAGAAAAATGGGTATCAAGGCCATTTCAGTTGTTTGAATAATAGAAAAATATAATACTAATGGCACAGTTTAAGCCCAGTAAGAAGCCCCTATTCCCTAATTACCTGCCCTCCCGATTCGTTGGTTTCGGTAATATTGGGGGCATAAGGTTTATAAATATGAATTTTGCCATTGGTACCC
>JBEIQI010000126.1:0-8535 GCA_040376605.1 Flavobacteriales bacterium
AACTGCACATAACCCCCTAAAACCTGCATCGTAACCCAAGGTGTCAATAACTACCTGGTATTTCTGTGAAAACACTACACCCAAGGGCAGCATCAATAGGATCGTCAATAATCGCCTCATCATCATTCTTGTTTATTCAAAGGTACTTTACCATTATATGAACTTCAAAAAATAGTTCTAAAACAATATTAAAAAATTATTCTGCAGTTAGGTTATTGATAACTTGTGTATAAGATCGGTTGATTTAGTTTATCTTTTCTTTTTTATTCCATAATTTTAACCCATAATAAACAACTTATGAAATATACTATTTCTGCCATTCTTACCATTTCTATCCTGCTTGTATCCTGTGGAGGTAAAAAAACAAATCCCGATACTCCGGATGAAAAAGATGGAAGCACTTTATCCAAAACCAGTATTTTTAATAAAGACGAGGTAAACCAATTTTTAGCTTCAGCAGATAAAGAAAAACAACAAGATGCTAAAAAAGAATTCTTAACCGGCGTGGATCAATATAGAAATAGAAAACAAATAGACAGTGCCATCGCCAGCTTTACCACTTCTATTACCACTTATCCTTTTTCCAAAACCTATTATGAATTAGGTAATGCTTATATGGATAAAAAGGATTTTAATACCGCTGTTGAGGCGTATAAAATGGCAGAGGTATTGTCATATGAGCCTATTTCATTGGTTTTATATAATCTTTCTTGTGCTTATTCGATGTTAGAAAATAATGAGCAATCATTAAAATATATTCAATTGGCCATCGAAAATGGATATACCAATTTAGATCATATCATGAAGGATGAAGATTTGGTATTTGTTCGTAAAGATCCAGGATTTAGCGAAACCATTAAAACTTCCATGGCCGGAAACGCTTCTTCGGATGTTGTTTTATTTACCATGTATAAATCTCATTTTACCAGTTTAACGCTGCCATACCAATTGGATGAGGCTACCAGTCAGAAAATTAATTTCGATAATTCTATTTCTTACGATTACGATGATTTTGTGCCAGGTATGGTTGATTCGGAATTTAGCAGAGATGTGGGTGATGAATATTTTTATGTAGGAAAGGTTACTGAGTCGGATAAATTTATTGCTGTATTGTTTTCACAAGCAGGCATGTGGGCCGAAGAGCCTCCGGTGCATGTTTACCTAGCAACCTATGCACCTGAAAAAGGAGAGCTGATAGATTTTGAAAAAATTGCAGGGCTCGAATATTATTCCGATTCTATGCGTACCGCTGTGGTAAAGCCTGATTTTTCGGTAGAGGTAAAATATTTCATCCAGGAATGGGAAAAAAATCCGGATGAATATGGATATGAAGGGGATAACAAAAGAACCGGAATGAACCAAGTGGCTGCCAAGAATTTTAAAATTGATGTGAATGGAAATATTAAGGAGACCCAAAAAATGTTGGGAGCCTTAAGACATTAATTCTTGTTCGGTTCATCTATATTTACTTTCGTTGGGCTCATGCATCCCTAAAAATTTTATTTTTTGCATGTTCCTTCACCCAATCCATCATGAGGTCGGGTTCGTATCCTTTAGAAGCTAAATACCTGAATAAACTGGCTTGTCGTTCTCTGTATTCTTTTTTATACAGGGATTCCCATTTACGGCTGGCTAAATGATGCAGGTTATCTATATAGAGTTCATCATCCACTTCTTCCAGTATTTTTTTGGTAAGGGATTTATCCAGCTTTTTCATGGAGAGTTCGGCCCGGATTTTATTCTTCCCCCATTTTTTAATATAAATTTTGGTATGGATATATGCTTTTATAAACCTTTCATCATCCAGGTATCTTTCTTCTTTTAGCTGTTGAATAAATTTTTCTTTGTCATCAGGCAATACCTCTAAAGCATACATTTTGTGCATTACTTCATAAGTGCATCTTTCCCGATACAAACAAAACCGGGTTAATTTATCGTAGGTATTATCCATGTTTGGATGAAAAATTCGTCAAACTATTTTTTACAAGATAATAGAAACCCTGAAATAATGGGTAGAATTTGTTTTAGCTGGTTATGGATTTATTGTAAAGGGGAATCAGGTTCTTTTGCCAATAGCTCATATACTTTTTTATCTATAAATCGTGGAAAAAATTTATTGAGGAAACTGGTGAGCTTGCCCTGAGAGGTGAGTACCAAGGTTTGTTTTTTTTGTTCAATGGCCTTGATTAATCTTTCGGCCACTTCTTCGGGTTGCATCATTTTGGCTTCATCCCTGGGCGATTCTCCCTGAACCTTTCCATCTTTCGATAAAGCGGTATTTCTAATATTACTGGCAGTAAACCCGGGTAAACAAGTAAGTACATGTAATCCCGTTTTTAAATTTTCAATTCTCAACGATTCTAAAAAACCATTCATGGCAAATTTAGAGGCAGAATAACCGGATCTTGCCGGTAAACCTTTGATGCCTGCAATGGATGAAATACCTACCACGGTGCCTTTAGTTTTTAATAAGGGTTTAAGTGCATATTTGGTACAATACACCGTTCCCCAAAAATTGGTATCCATGAGTTTTTTTAATACCTCTAAATCCACATCCTTAAATAAAGCCCGCATCGACATGCCTGCATTATTGATGAGGATATCAATGCTACCGAACCTGTTGAGGGTTTCATTGATGAGTCGTACACAATCGTTTTCATTACTTACATCTGCCTGAACAGCCAATATATCCTGATGAAATTGTTTGAGTTCAGCGGCTGTTTCATGGAGATTTTCCTGGTTTCTGCCCGAAATAACCACCCTTGCACCCCGCTTAGCAAATGCCATGGCAATGGCTTTCCCAATTCCAGTGGTACCTCCGGTAATGATTACTACTTTATCCTTCATGTATGTACAAAAATGCTAATAATAGTTGAATTCTAATCAATCCAAGCCAGGAAAGTAGCTTTGATTCATTTCCGAAAATCCTATGGATAGGTAAGTTTGCAGTATAATGAAGGGGCTATGTCATTTTTATTAAATTTGTTTCACAATCGGAGTGCATGGAAATAATTGAAGTCATTGAAAAATCAGAAACAAAGGCATTTCATCAAGTCCCTTTTCTCATTTATAAGGATTTCAAAAACTGGATTCCTCATTTACAACAGGACATCGAAAAAATATTTGATCCGGCAACGAATAAAGCATTTCGTGGGGGTGAGGCCAAGCGCTGGATTTTAAAGGATGATAAAGGGGTTGTTATAGGTAGGATTGCGGCTTTTATCGATCCTAAATATTATAAATCATTTAAACAATCCACGGGAGGTATAGGATTTTTCGAATGTATCAACAATAAGGATGCCGCCTTTTTATTATTTAATACCGCAAAAAAATATCTGTTAGATAAAGGAATGAAGGCCATTGATGGGCCCATTAACTTTGGCGAGAAAAATGAATATTGGGGATTATTGGTACAAAATTTCGAATATCCTGCAACCTATCAAATGAATTTTAATCCGCCTTATTACCAATCGTTTTTCGAAGAATATGGGTTCAAGGTATTTTATGAGCAATATGTTTTTTGGAGAGATTTAGAAAGAGATGCGGATGAGGTCTTTCAGCGGAAAGCAAATATCCTGTGGAATGATCCTAAATTTAAAATAACGGATGTGGCCGATTATTCCGACAAACAATTGGCCGAATATTTTTTGGGTGTATATAATGAGGCCTGGGGTAAACACGAAGGTTTTAAACCCATGAAGTTCGAACAGGCACATAAAATCATGAAGTCCATTAAGCCGGTAAAGGATGTACGGATTAGCTTATATGCTTTTTATGATGACAAACCCATTGCCTTTTATATTAACCTTCCCGAACTAAATCAGATATTTAAATATGTAAATGGGAATTTAGATTTATGGGGGAAACTAAAATTCCTATTTTATAAAAAGTTTAAAGGAAGTACCACCATGTATGGAGTGGTTTTTGGTGTTGTGCCCGAATTTCAAGGTCAAGGTGTGGAAGCTGCCATGATAAAATATGCAGGCATTCACATTAGAAAAGGCACCAAATATCAAGATACCATCATTACCTGGATAGGTGATTTTAACGTGAAGATGTTGAAGGTACTAAAAAATTTAAATGCTTCCTTATTACGCAAGTTATATACTTATCGACTGATGTTAGATGAGGATATACCTTTCGAAAGGGCTCCTTTTATTAGTGGAACCAAGCAGGATGTTGATGATATTATCAGTGGGCTTATTCCCCTGGGTGAGAATATGAGTCGTTACGGCAAATAAAATTAGCTCACCATTTTCTTCAAAACATTCAGGTAATTTTTTTGATTGGTTTCAATAGAAAATTCCTGTTCAATTTTTTTTCTTCCGGCTTCACCTATTTTTTTTCTTAGTTCAGGAGATTCAATCAATGCTGATAATGCATCCACCCATTCCTGATGGGAGTTCACCAGCATACCGGAAACCTTGTCGTCTATTACCCTATAATTGGCCCCAATAGCTGTTGCCACCGTAGGGACACCCAACGCCATATATTGAATGGCCTTTAATCCACTTTTGCCTAATACCCATTCTTCATCATGCAACGGATACAAACCTATATCAAATTTTTGCAGCACCTCCAATTCAATGGATTCACTCCAGGCCAAGGATTCAATATTTAATCCATCTATTTGAATATTCGGATTTCCCATGATGATGATTTTGATGGGATATTTTTTTGAGAGTTCGAGCAATACCTCTTTTAATAAATAAAAATATTTGGAGGTGGTGGTGCTTCCACTCCAACCTAATACAATTGGATTTTTATTTTCGTACCTATTTACCGGAATATATTTATGGGTATCAACGGTGGATGAAATATCTGTGGTATGGGCATTAAACTTGCGTACGAACTCATCTAAATAAGGGGTACAGGTAATTACATGATCGGCATGTTTCATTAAATAAATAGGTTTCTTTTTGCTTTTAAAAATACCTACGGTTTTATTGGCTTTACTTTTATTATCACTCAGGTAAACCAAATCATCAATATCATATACTACTTTTTTTGCCAGTGAGCAATAAATCCATTCGTAAAAGGGCATCAAAAAGGGGGTTACCCAAAGATGGATATAAACAACATCGTATTTTTTTAAACTAAAAATCAAACAAAATCTTGACCAATATCCCAATAGCGTTTGCAATAATTTACCAATAAAATTTCCCTTTTTATAAATGATTGACCAAAGTTTTTTACTTACAAAAGGTTGAACATTTATTTCAAATCCTTCTTCCCTGAATGCATCAAAATACTGTTCATACTTGAGACGCTGACTAGGTGCAACACCCACCGGATAAGGGCAAATAACCAATAATTTATATTTCGGTGCAGAATTCAAATCAGTGGAGGAGTTTATAAATGTTTTCGTATTTATCTAAAGCTGATTCGAGTGAATAATATTTTTTGCAGGCATTTCTTATAGCCGATGGATCTAATAACAAAAGTTGATCGATGGATGCGGCAGCCAATTGATAGGAGGTGGCATCAAAGGATGGTAATATATATCCGGATTGAGTGGATTGAACAATCGCATCAATGTCACCCACTCCCGAATTGGTTATCAATGGAATTCCTAAACTCATAATTTCGCCATGTTTAGTAGGGGAGGAGGAAATTTTGGAATAACAAGCTTTAATAAAAAACAATGCCACATGTGTATTAGCGATATAATAAGGCATGAGTTTTCGTGGGGAATTAGTAAAATAAATGGAAGATTTATCAATTTTTTTTTTGGTAAGAAGCAGATTATAATCCTCTATCCACGGATCGTTACTCACCATTAAAAACTTTGCTTGTGGAATTTTTAATTGAATCGCTTTAAATTGATCCAGCATTTCCTCCAACATATACCAGGTACCCAATGACCCGTAATAGCCAACTACCATGGGCGATTGAAGGCTTGTTTGAATGCAATTCAATTCAGCTGAATCAAGGGATTCTCTGCTAAAAAGTTGCATGTCAACACTACAAGGAATCACCGTTATTTTTTTTGAGTATTGCATATTGGGCCATCTCAAAATGATTTTTTTTCCGGCTTCGGTTAAAGATATGATAGCATCTGCATGTTGCACAAACGCTGCTTCTTTCGATTTAAAATAATTAAAAACCATTTTATAGATCGGATTCGAAAGATTCCATAATCCACCATCCACTCTTTCCTCAGGCCAAAAACCCCTCATGTCGAATACAAATTTTACACCCATTTTCCTTTTCAAGGATAAACCTACTAAAGCGGAAATATAACTTCGGCAATGAACGATGTCAAACTTATTTTCTTGATGTAAACGAAAAGCAGTTTTTTTAATATTTAATACATCCTTAACAGTAGAAAGTACCGGTGGTTTTTTATGGTACATCAAAGGATGCCAATTAATACCGTTTTCATCGCAAATGGATTGAATCAGGTCTTTCCCTGAATTAAACCGTTCAGGTTTTTCGCAACTAATAATGGTATACCGATATCCTCGTTTACTTAGCCCGATTACATAAGGCAAAATCTGGGATTGACCCAATGGGTCAGTAAGCCCGTCGTAGGTTATGTATAAAACTTGTTTCACTTTGAGAGCATCAAAAATAACAAAATGAAATTAGCTTTAGCCTCCTTAACGTATGAATATACTTATATCTTTGTGTTATAATTTTAATTGAATGAAAAACACCGCTTTAACAAATAAACATATAGGCCTGGGTGCTAAAATGGTTGAGTTTGCCGGATACAATATGCCTATTCAATATTCAAATTTATTGATGGAACATGAGAATGTAAGAACGAAAGTTGGCATGTTTGATGTTTCGCATATGGGTGAGTTTTTGGTGGAAGGTAAGGGTGCTTTAGAGCTCCTTCAGTTTGTTACTTCCAATGATGTATCTAAATTAACTCCAGGGAAAGTTCAATATTCTTGTTTGCCTAACGAAGAAGGAGGAATCGTGGATGATTTATTAGTATATATGATGGATAACGATAAGTATATGTTGGTGGTAAATGCATCGAACATTGAAAAAGATTGGAACTGGATTAGTAAATGGAATGAAAAATTCGGAGCCGAATTAAAAAATGCTTCTGAGTTTATGTCGTTACTGGCCATTCAGGGTCCTTTAGCCATTAAAGTTTTACAAAAATTAACCTCAACCGATTTATCAGTAATACCCTATTATAATTTTGCCATTGGATCCTTTGCGGGTCTAGAGGGGGTTATCTTATCCAATACGGGTTATACAGGTGCAGGAGGTTTCGAGATTTATATGAAAAATGAAGATGCCGAAAAAATTTGGGATGCTATAATGGATGCCGGTAAAGAATTTGGAATATTACCTATTGGACTTGGCGCCAGAGATACATTACGTTTAGAAATGGCTTTCTGTTTATATGGTAATGATATAAATGATACCACATCTCCTATTGCAGCTGGATTAGGTTGGATCACGAAATTTAGTAAAGATTTTATCAATAAAGCTGATTTATTAAAACAAAAGGAGGAAGGTACCTCTCGTAAATTAGTTGGATTCGAAATGGTGGATAAAGGTATTCCTCGTCATGATTATTTAATTAAGGATGCTCAAGGAAAAGAAATAGGTTTAGTAACTTCCGGAACCCAATCTCCTTCATTAAGTAAGGCCATTGGTATGGGATATGTAGATGTAGAAGTTTTGAAAAGTGCATCGCCTATTTATATTGAAGTAAGAGGAAAATTATTGGAAGCGAAGGTGGTGAAAACCCCTTTTTATAATAACAACTAATCTATTGCATTTTGACTAAACAACCCATAGTTAGAGTTTGCATTTCACCGGCCTTGTATGAATTATATCGTCAAGCTGAAGGTATTACGGTGGTGGTAGATGTTTTTAGAGCTACTTCGGCCATTTGTACAGCCTTGCAGCATGGAGTAAAAGAAATCATTCCGGTAGCTTCTATTCATGACGCCAAACGATACAGTGAAGATGATGAAGTGATTATTGCAGCCGAACGTGGGGGTGAGGTGGTGGATGGATTTGAATATGGAAACTCTCCCTTATCTTATATCAACAATCCGAAAGTAGTAGGTAAAACATTGGTATTAACAACCACCAATGGAACTCAGGCCATTGATGCGGCAAAAAATGATGGTGACCTGGTAATAGGTTCATTTTGTAATTTACAAGTGTTGACCGATTGGCTGATTCAAGAAAAGCAGGATGTAATGATTTTATGTTCGGGTTGGAAGAATCGACTTAATTTGGAGGATACTTTATTTGCAGGAGCTTTGGTTGATAATCTATTGAATAACGGTTTTGATTTTGATATTGATAGTGATGCAGCCATCACTGCAAGGTTGTTATATACCACTGCAGGCAATGATTTCGAAAAATTTCTGGAGCATTCTTCACATAGAAACCGATTAAAAAATTTAAACCTCGAAAAGGATATTCAATATTGCCTCGAATTAAATACCTGCTCGGTGGTTCCAAAGCTTATTGGAAATTCGTTGAAGAATGTTTTAAAAACATCCGTGAACGTTTAAAAAAAATGGCGTTGAGAGGTCATCCCAACGCCACCTG
>JBEIQI010000100.1:0-10013 GCA_040376605.1 Flavobacteriales bacterium
ATCATTTTCTTTTGGAAGGTCTTGATTGTAAAATAAGATCATTCCAGCCAGGGTAGTATATTCTTCGCTTTCCGGAAGATCCAATTTATATTCATCATTTAAATAATCAATTTCCAATCGGGCTGAGAAGATATATTCATAGTCAGAAATTTTTCGGGCGTTATTATCTACCACATCTAACTCATCATCAATTTCACCAAAAATCTGTTCAATAATATCCTCCATGGTAAGCATTCCGGCAGTACCACCATACTCATCCACCACCACCGAAATACTTCTTCGCTGTTGACTAAACTGGGTTAAAATATCTTGCACAAACATCGTTTCAGGCACAAACATGATGGGCATGATTAAGGATTTTAGATCCTGAGGATCTTTAAACATTTGGAAACTATCCACAAAACCAATAATATCATCAATGGAATCTCGATAAACCAAAATTTTACTATGTCCGGTTTCGATTAATAATTTTTTTAATTCATCAATGGAAGAGGTTACTTCCAGCGCGACCAATTCTGTTCGGGGAACCATACAATCACGAGCCCGAACGCTTGGGAACTCCAGCACGTTTTGCAAAATCTTCACCTCGTTTTCCACCTCGGTATTATTATTATTTCCAGAATAAGTTACCTGTTGTAAATAATAATTCAGATCAGTTTTTTCGAAGGTTACTTCTTCTTCTTTCATTTTTACTTTAAAAATGCCTAAAATGATTTTAGCCAAAAAGACCACGATATAAACTGGAAGTTGAAATAAATAATAGAATAAAGTAGTTGGCAAAACCACAAAATTGAGAAAACGATTGGGGTTTAAACTAGAGATTACTTTGGGTAAAAATTCAGCAGTTATAAGAATAAAAAAAGTAGATAAAACCGTTTGGGTAATAATTACCACTACCTGAGGAGCCTTGCCAAACCAATTGTTTAATAAATGTTCAATGGGGGGTTCCAATAACAAAGCAGCCATTAATCCAAAAACAACCAAAGCAATGCTATTACCAACGAGCATAGTGCCAATAAATTTACTGGGGCTTTTGGTAACCACTCCTAATAATCTCCCGGTTAAGTTTGCTTTATTCTTATCGAGCTCAACCTTAAACTTGTTACTAGATACAAATGCCATTTCGGTACCCGCGAAGAATGCTGATAGTATAACCGAAAAAATCAATAAAAATATAATAGCTTCTTGACTCATTGAATGGGCAATTCGTTTACAAAGTAACGAAAATTTCTATTGATCCGAAATAGGGAAAGTGCCCGTTACCACTGTAATCCGGTATTGACTAAAATCCTGTTTAGCCCAAAGACCCTGACCATAGATGGCTTTTTTTTCCTGAACAATCTCAATGGCGTCAACCGTAGTAATTTCTTTTCGTTCACTATTCCAATAGAGGGATTCTGTTTTTAGGATTCCATTAGCAGTACTTTCCATCACCACATTGCCCTTCATATACATACCGGATCCTTTAATAAGGGCATATTCGGCTGTTAATTTGGCCAGCACCTTTTTATTTCTATCAAAAAAGGTGAGCTTAATTCCTTGCGGTAGTTCGCTATAAAATTCAGCATCGTTATAATCATTACGTAAAGGAGCTTCTATTTGCAAAATTACCTTCCCACTATCACTATATAGGGATATAAAGTCTTTGGTAATAGCAATAGGAATCTTTTCACCAATATCCATCCGAACCTTATCCAAATCATTTTTGCAAGAAATAAAAATGATACTGATAACAATAAATATTATTGAAAGAAAAGGATGAATACAATAACGAGGTTGCAAAATAGGTAGCTTAATTATAGCGACGTTTAATAAACCATTTATCCCTTAAGGTAACCGCAACAGTAAATCTGAAAAAACTTTCATTCACCAAACCACCGCCCCTGCTATTGGCGATACCCCCCTCGAATCCCACATTAATATAGGATATAATAATTTTCTGACGAAGATCCTCGTCAAAACTTTTACTAAACCCAAACGGAAGTCCTAATCCAAAACTAAAGGCCAGCTCATCTACAGGTTTTGAGTCTGGTTGATAATACCGATTAAAATATCGAACACCGGCTCTATATGCAATATTTTTAAAGAATCTTCTTTTAAAGCTGGTTAACCGATCGGAGAAATAGGGAGTATATTCGGTGCCCAAATGAACGCTGTAACTATTCGTAAATGATAAATCCGGTTGATCGAAATACCTAAAATCATTCCATAATTTATAATTAAAATCTGCCGCCACTGTCCAAATACCTGGATTGGTTAATGAAATTCCGCCACCAAAAGCATGCGGAAGAGTAATGCTTCCGGTACCTGTAGGATTAATTAAAAAGGTATCCACTGCAGCACTTCCTGCTAAATATTGTAATCCTAATTGTTCGAATCCAGCTTCAAAAGAGTTTCCATAATTATAAGTACCCCCAATAACCACCTGATAATTTCGAGTACTTCTAATCGTTCTTAAACTATCGCGATTATACTTCCGTACCTTAAACTTAAAGTATCCTTGAGCTCCAACATCAAACGAAAAATTACTCACGTTGGTTTTTTCATCCACCCGTGAACTTAAATAACCCAAGTTAGCAGGTAAAATAACATTTCTGCTTCGGTTTGAAATCCCAAAAGTATAATGCATATTAACACCAATACTAAAATGACTACCTAATTGAAATCCGTTACCCCAGGTTACTCTATTTAATCCGCCTGAACCAGTATAACTATATCTAGCTAACATGGTATCGGTATTAATCACTACCTCGGCGGAATCTGCCAATTTATATCCAACTAAAGAGTAGGGAGCATAACCAATATACATGCCCCAATTAAGGAATTTATGTTTATGCATAACAGGTATCCCAATACCAAACTGATTAATAAAAACACTGTTGTTATTATAGGTATTACCATTACTAATGCGGGTAAGAAAATTACCCTCAAAGCCAAACACCAATTGAGTTACATCCAAACTAGCGTAGGATGCAGGGTTAACTGTATTTACAAAACAGGAATCCCGCAAAGAATGGGCAACGCCACCCATAGCAAATCCATTTTGTAAGGTATTACCCACAGGATTTCCGATACCATAATAAGAATAAGGACTTTGAGTATCAAACTGAGCCCGGCCAACAAGGGTTGTGCATAAAATCACAAAAATAAAAAGCCCGGTTCTAATCTTTAACATTCAAATTATATTTCAAAATTTCCAACAGCCCAACCAATACCACCTCGTTGTGGGGTGCAAAGATGCTATTTTTTAGGTACTTGCCCAAATAAGGAGCATCCCCACCCGTCAAAATCACTGAAATGGCAGGAAATCGAGCCATATAATCCAAGGCCAAACCTTCCATTTCCTTGATCACCCCCCATGCGGCCCCAGATTGCATGCATGTAACGGTTGAAGTCCCAATCAGTACAATTCTATCTTCCGTTGGATTTAATAGAGGAAGTTTACCCGTATAATCGTGCATTGCCTTTAACCTCATTTGTAATCCGGGCGAAATAGCGCCACCCAAATACACATCACCTACTACACATTCATAATTAATACAAGTTCCTGCATCCACTAATAAAATATCTTTTTTTTGCCCTAAAGACCAGGCACCAACAGCACCTGCTATTCGATCCGATCCTAGCGTATTTAGGGTAGCATAATTATTTTTTATAGGAATAATAGTATTCGAATCAAGCATTACAAAACGTCCTCGATCCTTTAAGTATTCCGTAACTTTTTCAAAAATGCCAGATGTTACGGTACTCATAATAGAGGCATCAAAGGTTTGATCGGCCATAAATGCCAACAACTCATCTTCTAACGAATTGTCAAAATAAGCCACCGTTAGGTTTCCATTAGCATGAATTCCTACTTTGGTTCTTGAATTACCTCTATCTATTGCTAATAACTTCACTTCAATGGCTTTAGCGCAATATTAACCATATTCTTAGTAATTTATTGTAATGATGCCACAACTAAAAGAATGTTTATGAATTTCAACAACCCAGGTAAAACATATTTGGAGGGCCATAAACCCGCAAGGCCAGAATGCCCCAGCCTTCCGCTAAAGTCCTCCCCTTTTGCGGTATAACCGCAAAAGAGTCCGGGCTATCGCTACAACCTGGGTTAATGCAAAAAGGCTGCAAAATGCAGCCTTTTCGATTGTTTATTTGTGGTGTGGGCCGGGATCGAACCGGCGACACAAGGATTTTCAGTCCTTTGCTCTACCAACTGAGCTACCGCACCAGTTTCCCTTATTTAGGGGTTGCAAAGGTAACAGAAATTTTTAAAAAGCAAACATTGCTTTGATTGCTTGCTCAACATTCTTCTTAACCTGAACAATATCTGCCTCCATCATATAACAAGGGGCGGTAATAATTTTGTTGTCGGTATCAATTAATATTTCATCAATGGTTCTCATTTCGGCCACCGCCCCTGTTTTTTGCATTCCCGAGCTAATGGCGGCAATCTCATAAGGAGAAGGAGCTTTATCAGTACCTACGGTTAAATGAGCCTTTACCGAAGAACCCTCCAGTGCCTTGGCAATTACTGTGGGCCCCATACACAAGCCCACAATGGGCCTTTGTATCCCAGCCATGCTTACAATGGCATTTTTTACATCCTCTTGAATTTCTCCATCCGGTCCATTAAAAGCCCATTGGGTAAGGTTTTTAGCGGCCCCAAAACCTCCCGGAATCACCAACCCATCAAACTTTTCTGCTTGAAATGATTTTAAGGATAATATTTGACCTCTGGCAATTCTGGCAGATTCAATCAACACATTTCTTGATTCCTTCATTTCTTCGCCCGTGATATGATTAAGTACATGATGTTGTTGCATGTCTGGTGCGAAACATTGATAAGTGCCTCCATTCTCGGCAATGGCCAACAAGGTAAAAACAACCTCCTGAATTTCGGAACCGTCAAAAACTCCACATCCGGAAAGAATCACCGCAATATTTTTACTCATAATAATATGTTCTTTAATGTTTGATACAATTCAAATGAATCTTTAAAAGAATTATACAAAGGAGTTGGGGCAATTCTTATAACATCAGGTTCACGCCAATCTGTAATTATACCGTTTTCCAATAAAGCATCAAAAACCTTTCTTCCGTCTTTCTTCATTACCAATGATAATTGACATCCTCTTTCGATGGGATCCGAAGGCGTTAACATTTGAATGATTTGTTCACCAGCCTCTTCATTAATTTTTTCAATCAAAGCAGCTGTATAACCGGTAAGTTTTTTTGATTTATGAATGAGGGATTCCATGCCGGCCTCCTTATAAATTTCCAACGAAGCCCTATGCACAGCCATCGAAAAAACAGGAGCATTTGATAACTGCCATGCTTCGGCTGAATGAAAAGGCTGAAATTCCCTTTCCATTTTAAATCGAGTTTCGGGATTATTTCCCCACCAACCATTAAATCGGGGGAGCGTTTCATTGGAATGATGTTTTTCGTGTACGAAAATTCCAGCAACACTGCCGGGTCCGCTATTTAAATATTTATAACTGCACCAGGCCGCAAAATCTACTTCCCATTCATTTAATTTCAATTCAATATTTCCGGCTGCATGCGCTAAGTCAAAACCTACGATAGCCCCTACCTCATGAGCCGCTTTAGTAATTGAATGCATTGGAAATACCTGACCAGTATAGAAGTTAACTCCTCCCATCATTACCAAGGCTAAACTATCTCCTAGCTCCGCAATTTTTTTAAGAATATCCTCTTTTCTAAGGGTTGTTTCTCCGGGCCTTGGAGCTATTTCTACCACTGCCTCTTTCGGATCAAAGCCATGAAATTTGGCTTGGCTATCTAAAGCATATAAATCAGAAGGAAATGCTTTTTGTTCGCTTAATATCTTAAACCTTGATGCGGTAGGTCTGTAAAAACTCACCATCAGCAAATGTAAATTATTGGTAAGTGATCCCATGGCCACCACTTCCTTTGCTTTAGCACCAAAAATAGGTGCTAACAATTCCGCAAAAGGCTCATGATAATTGAACCATGGATTTTTGGCATAAAAATGACCTTCCACTCCAAATTTCTTCCAATCTTCAATTTCCTGGAGCAAATATTCTTCAGCCTTTTCTGGCTGTAAACCTAAGGAGTTACCGGTAAAATAAATGGCTGGTTTTCCATTTATTTCCGGCATAAAAAACCTATTTCTAAATTTGCTCAGGTTGTCATATTGATCCTGACTAATGGCAAAATCCTCTGAAAATTCGTAATGCATAATAATTTATTTAACCGTGCCAAAATATCTAAAAACTATACCCACCGCTAAGGCCGGAACAGTGCCTAAAATTGAATTTTGGACCTTTAACAAACGAGCTTGATTTCTATACCCTTCTATAAAAAATTCATTGTTAATATATGGGGCATCCTTCGGATCAGTTACCCCCACCTTGGGCCTTATGGAAGCATTAATGCTTGTGTAAATGAGTGCAGGTGCAGCAGCATAAAAGAAATTTAAAATAACCCCACCGGCAAATCCAGTAGCAATACCTCCTAAGGTACTCCATGGGCTAGTAAAATTCCTTCGGGCTGATCTTCTACCATAGGTATAAGCCTGTTGTTCTTCAACAGCCAATTCAAATTTTCGGTGAAGACTATCCTGAGCATACAATATTTTCTCCGTACTCTTTAATTTAATGGAATCCTGAAAAGGTAATAAGGTTTCAAAACTGTTTTGGGTGCATGAAAAATAATTATATCGATCCTTCATTTTCTCCAATTTCTTGGGCTCCCTATAAAAAATATAGGGGCCGTTAACATCATAAGCATTTAGATCAAAAACTACTTTCATCTGGGTACCATCTTTCAACAGCAAGCTCCTAGGAGTAATTTCCTGAACCAATGATTTTTCGATACTTTCTAAAGGTCCAAGTGGCTGATAAAAAACAAAAAAGGTATCTATCTTGTTAATAACACATGGAACTTCCTTACCTGTTAATGTAAGTAATACATCCTGAGCCGGAAGCGACAAAAAATGTAGGGATATAAATATGATAATCAGGATTTTCTTAGTCATAACAATTTCAATCAGCACGAAACTAATCGTTTTTTCTCAACCTTCAAAGGTTTTGTGGGTTTCGGCACTAAATCCATATAAAATCCATGAATTAATGTACCTTCGCGCCTCTAATAATAGTTCAAACATTACTATAAAATTTATATATGCATAGCTCAAATTTTACCCCTCGTCACATTGGCCCTGATCAAAATGAAATGAATGAAATGGTTGATTTTTTAAAAGTTGAATCATTGGATCATTTAATAGATCATATCGTTCCGGAAAAAATTAGAAACAGACAGGCATTAAAGGTTAATAAAGGAATGCATGAGCATTTGTATTTGAAGCATATTAAGAGCCTGGCCCAAAAAAATATGCTTTATAAAAATTTTATAGGACAAGGATATTATGGTACCATTACCCCATCGCCCATCTTAAGAAATATTTTTGAAAATCCGGGATGGTATACTGCCTATACTCCTTATCAGGCAGAAATTGCACAAGGCCGGATGGAAGCCATTTTAAATTTTCAAACCATGGTAATGGACCTTACCGGAATGGAACTTGCCAATGCATCTTTGTTAGATGAAGGAACCGCGGCTGCAGAGGCCATGGGTATGGCTTTTCATATGAGAACCAAAGAGGCAGAAAAAAATGGTATAAATAAATTTTTTGTATCGGATAAAGTTTTCTCTCAAACTTTCGATGTGTTAAAATCAAGAGCCAGACATTTAGGTATTGAATTGGTTCAAGATAACCTTGATAACCTCAATCTCTCCGATAATTATTTTGGATTGTTATTACAATATCCTGATATGGAAGGTAATATTTCCGACTACAGAGATTTAGTGTCGAAGGCAAAAGAAAAAAACATCATTGTTACCGTTGCTGCCGATCTATTAAGTTTAACCTTATTAACTCCTCCCGGCGAATGGGGAGCGGATGTAGTAGTTGGTAACTCACAAAGGCTTGGAGTACCCATGGGTTATGGTGGACCACATGCAGCATTTTTTGCTACAAAAAAAGAGTTTCAAAGACATATTCCGGGAAGAATTATTGGTGTTTCTGTAGATGCAAAAGGGAACCATGCTTTAAGGATGTCTCTTCAAACCAGAGAAAAACATATTCGCCGTGATAATGCAACTTCAAATATTTGTACGGCTCAAGCATTGCTAGCTATTATGGCTTCTATGTATGCAGTATATCATGGACCTGCTGGAATTAAAAATATTGCAGCGGATATACATAATAAAGCAGCAGTGCTTAATAAGAAGCTAAAAGCTTTAGGTTTTAAAATAAACAATCCGCATTTCTTTGATACCCTTACCATTTCAATTGAAGATAATTCTACACTTGAAAAAATTAAATCAACAGCTATTAACCATCAATGTAATTTATTTTATGGAAATCAATCGATTACGATATCCGTAGATGAAACCACTTCTTTAGAAGATTTAAATACGTTGGTTTCTTGTTTTGGAAATAGCGTAATTGAAGAAAAGGAATTAGCAACTCAGGAAAATTTCATTCAAGGGAATCTAGCAAGAACAACCGATTTTATGACCCATCCGGTTTTCAATTCACATCATAGTGAATCGGAATTAATGAGGTATATTAAAAAATTAGAATCAAAAGATATTGCATTAAACTTCAGTATGATTTCTTTAGGTTCATGCACCATGAAATTAAATGCTGCAAGTGAAATGATGCCGTTAAGCTGGCCGGAATTTAACCAGTTACATCCATTTGTTCCTAAAAATCAAGCGGCGGGTTATTTGGAAATGATTGAAACCCTTGAAAAAGACCTTGCAGAAATTACAGGATTTGATGCCATTTCTCTTCAACCGAATTCAGGTGCACAAGGAGAGTTTGCAGGCTTATTGGTGATCAAGGCTTATCATGAAAACAATGGTGACAACCATAGAAATATTGTACTCATTCCTTCTTCTGCTCATGGAACAAATCCAGCCAGTGCTGTAATGGCCGGGCTGCATGTAGTGGTGGTAAAATGCGATGAGTTGGGTAATATTGATCTTACCGATTTAAAAGAAAAAGCAGAAAAACATAAGGATCAATTGGCTGCATTAATGGTTACCTATCCATCTACCCATGGTGTATATGAAGAAACCATTATGGAGGTTACCCAAATTATTCATGCCAATGGCGGGCAAGTATATATGGACGGTGCCAATATGAATGCTCAAGTTGGGTTAACCAGTCCGGCAAGAATTGGTGCGGATGTTTGCCATTTAAACCTACATAAAACATTTGCTATTCCTCATGGTGGAGGAGGCCCGGGTATGGGTCCAATTGGTGTAAAATCTCATTTAGCACCATTTTTACCTCAGCATGTATTGGTTAAAACAGGTGGGGAAAAAGGAATACCGGCGGTATCAGCAGCACCATGGGGAAGCTCTTTAATTTTATTAATTTCCTATGGATATATTAAAATGTTGGGAGCCGAAGGATTAACTTATTCAACAAAATCGGCCATATTAAATGCCAATTATATGAAAGAAAGGATTTCTAAACACTTCCCTATTTTATATAGTGGCGCCAACGGAAGGGTGGCTCATGAGTTTATCGTAGATTGTAGAGGTTTTAAGAAAACCGCTGGCATTGAGGTGGTGGATATAGCCAAACGTCTCATGGACTATGGATTTCATGCTCCTACAGTATCCTTTCCGGTAGCAGGTACCCTTATGATTGAGCCTACCGAAAGTGAATCCAAAGAGGAGCTGGATAAATTTTGTGATGCCCTCATTAGTATCCGCAAAGAAATTGCAGAAATTGAAAATGGCGAATTTTCACAGGACTCCAATGTTTTAAAAAATGCACCTCATACCTCTTTAACCATTGTGGCTGAAGATTGGAATTATACCTATACCAGAAAAAAAGCAGCCTTCCCTGCTAAGTATATAGAAGACAATAAATTCTGGCCGCCAGTTTCAAGAATTGACGATGCTTATGGTGACAGAAATTTAATATGCTCTTGTATCCCAACGGA